>JAFTOC010000015.1 GCA_017451585.1 Clostridia bacterium | reverse complement strand
TGCAGGAACCCTTTTTCAAAAGGGTTCCTGCCGGAGCCTCGAATTAGATTGATTTATTCCTCAATTATTTCCCCAGCCAGATCAGGAGGACGGAGACGTCGGCGGGAGAGACGCCCGAGATACGGGAGGCTTGTCCCACGGTCAGGGGACGGACGGCGGAGAGCTTTTGGCGGGCTTCCAGTCGCAGTCCCGAGATGGCGTTGTAGTCGATGTCGGCGGGGAGCTTTTTGTCCTCCAGCTTGGATTTACGAGCCACTTCGGCAAGCTGTCGCTTGATGTAACCGTCGTATTTGATGGCGATTTCCACCGATTTTACCACCGATTTTGGCAGGATCGGTCGGCTTTCGTCGATTTTTGCAAGATCTGCGTAGGAAAGCTGGGGACGGCGGATCAGATCGGCGATCGACGCGCCCGTGGTAAGGGAGGGCAGCTCCTTGGACAGCAGGAGTGCGTTGATCGCCTCTCCGGGAGCGACGTGTGTGTGCTCACAGCGCTCGACCTCGGCTTCGATCAGAGCTTGTTTCTTTGAATACGCCGCGAAACGGGCGTCGTCGATCAGCCCCACGCGGTGTCCGTGCGGAGTCAGCCGCGCGTCGGCGTTGTCCTGACGGAGCAGAAGGCGGTACTCACAGCGGGAGGTCATGATGCGGTAGGGCTCGGAGGTGCCTTTGGTCACCAGATCGTCGATCAGCGTGCCGACGTAACTGCTGTTGCGGGTCAGCACCAGCGGTTCCTCACCTTTAATTTTCAGCGCGGCGTTGATGCCTGCCACCAGCCCCTGGGCGGCGGCTTCCTCGTAGCCCGAGGTGCCGTTGAACTGTCCCGCGCCGTAGAGTCCGGGATGCTCCTTGAATTCCAGCGTCGCCAGCATCTGCGTAGGATCGGCGCAATCGTATTCGATAGCGTAGGCAGTACGCATGACCACGGCGTGCTCGAAGCCTTCTATGGAATGGAGCATCTCCATCTGCACCTCCTCGGGGAGCGAGGAGGAGAAGCCCTGAATGTACATTTCTTTGGTGTCCTTGCCGCAGGGCTCTACGAAGAGCTGATGTCGCTCTTTGTCGCTAAAGCGCACCACCTTGTCCTCAATGGAGGGGCAGTAGCGGGGGCCGGTGCCTTGGATCACGCCGCCGTAGAGAGGCGAGCGGTGCAGATTGGCGCGGATGATCTCATGGGTACGGGCGTTGGTATAGGCGATATGGCAGGGAATCTGCCGAAAATCGCGGAAGGCGTCGGGATCGGTGCGGGTGGAGAAGGGAACGGCATCGCACTCGCCCTCCTGCACCTCCAGCTTGGAGTAGTCGATGGAATCGGCGTGGACGCGGGGGGGCGTGCCGGTCTTGAAGCGCATCAGACGGATGCCTGCGGCGGCAAGACTGTCAGACAGTGCTTTGGCGGCGGTCATACCGTCGGGACCCTCCTCCGCCACCGCCTCGCCGGTGATGGTGCGGGAGGACAGATAGGTGCCGGTGGCGAGAATCACCGCGTCGGCGTCCCATTGTGCGCCGTACTGGGTGACTACACCGCAGGCTCTGCCGCACTCGTCAAAGCAGACCTCTACGATTTGCGCCTGCCGAAGGGTCAGATTGGGCGTGTTTTCCAGCACTTTCTTCATATACGCGCGATAAAGCAGGCGATCTGCCTGTACCCGCTTGGAGTGGACGGCAGGGCCTTTGCCTAAATTGAGCGTCCGCGACTGGAGCGTGACTTGGTCGGCGGCAAAGCCCATCTCGCCGCCCAGCGCATCGATCTCGTAGACCAAATGTCCCTTGCCCGTGCCGCCAATGGCAGGATTGCAGGGCATATTGCCTACCGCATCCAGCGATAATGTAAATAGGATGGTATCAAGTCCCATCCGTGCGGTAGCCAGCGCCGCTTCAATGCCGGCATGACCGGCACCCACTACCGCAACCCGGGTCTTCCCGGCATAGTAAGTTTGCATAATTGTATTTTAGGGGGCTTTTTGTAAAAAGCCCCCTAAGACCCCCAAAAACTTTTTTGAAACTGAGAGAATGGGCTTGCCCATTCTCTCAGCGTTCTGTTTACGAACGCTATGGCAATATGCTTGCGCCGCCGAGAGGGCAATTGCCCACAGTTATATAATTAGGAAGAAATTCTCCTCAAAACTTCATAAAAGCAAAACGGCAAGCCGTGTTGGTGGTATGAAGTTTTGAGGGAGGGTTGGTGGGAACTTTGTCAAAAGTTCCCTCCAAGAAGCCCCGTCCAAAAACCATTTCCCGCAAAACGGCTTGCCGTTTTGCTTTTAGAAAGTTCTTGAAGGGTCCGGGGGACTTCTTTCAAGAAGTCCCCCGGCGGGCTTTGGGGCAGAGCCCCAATCAGATCAAAACTCAGCGTTGCCGGTGGTGCGGGGGAAGGATTCCACGTCGCGGATGTTGGACATACCGGTCACGTACATGATCAGGCGCTCGAAGCCCAGACCGAAGCCTGCGTGGCGAGTACCGCCGTATTTGCGCAGCTCGGCGTACCAGCCGTAGGTCTCCTTATCCAGACCGAAGGTCTCGAAGGCGCGATCCAGATAGTCCATGCGCTCCTCGCGCTGGGATCCGCCGATCAGCTCGCCTACGCCGGGCACCAGCAGGTCAACGGCGGCGACGGTCTTGTTGTCGTCGTTGAGGCGCATATAGAAGGCTTTGATCTCTTTCGGCCAGTTGGTGACGAACACGGGTCTGCCGAAGACCTTTTCGGTCAGGTAGCGTTCGTGCTCAGTCTGCAGGTCGTTGCCCCAGCCTACGGGATATTCGAATTTTTCGCCGCACTCCTCCAGCAGCTTCATGGCGTCGGTGTAGGTGATCTCGGCGAAATCGCTGTTGACGATGTTCTCCAGCCGTGCGATCAGACCCTTGTCGACCCGCAGGTTGAAGAATTCCAGCTCGTCGCGGCACTCGGTGAGGAGTCCGCGGATGACGTACTTCAGCATTGCCTCGGCAAGCTCCATGTCATCCTTCAGATCGGCAAATGCGATCTCAGGCTCCAGCATCCAGAACTCTGCCGCGTGACGGGGCGTGTTGGAGCGCTCGGCGCGGAAGGTGGGACCGAAGGTGTAGACCTTACCGAACGCCATAGCGTAGGATTCCACGTTCAGCTGACCCGAAACGGTCAGAGATGCCTCCTTGCAGAAGAAATCCTGAGAGTAGTCGATGCTGCCGTCGGGATTGCGGGGCGGGTTCTCCATATCCAGGGTGGTGACGCGGAACATATCACCCGCGCCCTCGCAGTCGGAGGTAGTGATCAGAGGAGTGTGCACGTATACGAAGCCGTTCTCGTGGAAGAAGCGGTGCAGGATCTGCGCCGCTACGCTGCGAACGCGGAACACTGCGGAAAACAGGTTGGTACGGGGACGCAGATGGGGTTTGGTGCGGAGAAACTCCAGCGACTGTCCCTTCTTCTGCATAGGGTAGTCGGGGGTAGACGCACCCTCGATCTCGATCTCGTCTGCCTTGAGCTCGAAGGGCTGCTTGGCACCGGGGGTCAGCTCCAGACGTCCCTTGACGATCAGGGCGGCACCTACGTTCTGCTTGGCGATGACCTTGTAGTTGGCAAGCTTGGCGTCCTCGAAGACTACCTGCAGGTTAGGGAAGCAGGAGCCGTCGTTGAGCTCGATAAAGCCGAATGCGTTGGAAGCACGGATGGTGCGGCACCATCCGCAGACGGTGATCTCTTTGTCGGTGAATGCCTCAGGGGAGGCGAAAATTTCTTTGATGGTAATGCGATCCATAATAGTTGTCCTTCTTTCTCCTCTTGTCCGAGAGGAAACTTTTCTACTATAATTTATTATTTATTGTATATCAGGTTCGGGCGTGCAAGCCTTTCGGGTGAGACAGTGCGCCTGTTTGACAATCGCCTCAGCGTCGATGCCCATAGTCGCTCTCAGTGACCGACTCTTTTCGGAAGCGGCGAAGGGATTCTCAATGGCAACGATGCGAAGCGGATTCAAAACTCCGCGCTCCGAAAGCGCTTCTCTCAGCAGCATTCCCAATCCGCCTGCTTTGATGCCTTCCTCCAGCACCAGGATGGGTGTGGATGGATCGGTCAGCAGACTTGCCAGCGCGTCGGCGGGGGCGGCGACGGGAAGCAGTTGCTCCAATAAAATAACGGTACAAGTAATCTTCTCCTCCGAGAGGAGATTTCGTGCCTTCACCGCTTCGTCGTAAATCCGTCCATAGGTGACGATCACGCAGTCGCTGTCGGCAATATTCTCCCGATCACGGCGGAAGGGATATTCTCCGTAGGGGAAGATGTCGTCTGCAGGAGAGGGTGCGGCGTTGGGATAGCGGACGCAGGCAGGATGCCCGGAGTCCAGCGAATCAGTCAGCGCGCGGGCGAGGGAGTTGAAGTCGGCGGGCGCCCACAGAGGAACGTTCGGGATCTGTCCCAAAAACGCCACGTCGAAAATGCCGTGATGGGTGGGTCCGTCGCCGGCGGCAAGCCCCGCGCGGTCGATGCAGACCGTCACCGGCAGATCCTGCAGAGCGATGTCGTGGATGAGATTGTCGTAGCCCCGTTGCAGGAAGGTGGAATAAACGGTGAACACCGGATGCATCCCCTCGGCGGCAAGTCCTGCGGCGAAGACGAGGGCGTGCTCCTCGGCGATGCCGACGTCAAAGAAACGGTCGGGATACTGCTTGGCAAAGTTCGCGATTCCGCATCCCTCCGCCATAGCGGCGGTGATGGCGCAGAGCCTGTCGTCGGTCTCGGCACGCTGACAGAGCAGCTTGCCCATTTCGGCAGAGAAATTATATGCAGGAGCTTTATTGCCGGGCAAAATGCCGTGATATTCGTGAGGTAAGGTTTCGGCAGGAAGATATCCTTTGCCCTTGACGGTCTTGATGTGTAGGATGGTGGCTTGCCGCTCGGAGCGCGCCTCGCGGAGCATATCGCGGACGGCGACGAAATCGTTTCCGTCTACCGGACCCAAATAATACAGCCCCATATCCTCAAAATAATTACTTTTGAAGAAAAAGTTCTTGGCAGCTTGCTTTACGCCTCGGATGCCGCGGAACATCGGCTCGCCCACCAGCGGGATCCTTCGGATCAAGCGGCGGGTTGCTTTCTTGGTCTTGTGGTAGCGGGGAGAGCGGCGAAGCTTGGCAAGATGCTCGGCGAAGCGTCCGCGAGTGGGGGAGATGGACATTTCGTTTTCGTTGAGGATGATGAGCAGCGGAAGCGTGCGGTCTATATTATTCAGTGCTTCGTGTACCAATCCGCCGGTAAACGCGCCGTCGCCCACCACGGCAACGGTGTAGGCGTCGGAGCCGGTTAACTTGTCAGCCTCAGCAAACCCCAGTGCAGCAGAGACCGAAGTGGAGGAATGTCCCGCGCCGAAGGGATCGTAGGAAGATTCGCTTCGCTTGGTAAAACCCGACAGCCCTCCGGGAGCGCGAATGGAGTCAAAACGATCGCGGCGTCCGGTCAATAGCTTGTGGACGTAGCATTGGTGCCCGACATCAAAAATCAGATGATCGGTCGGAGTGTCAAAAACCTGATGGAGTGCGACGGTCAGTTCCACGACGCCCAGGTTGGACGCCAAATGTCCGCCGGTTTGGGTGACGTGAGTCACCAGATAGGAGCGCAGTTCGCCGCACAGCCGAATGAGCTGCTCGTCGGTCATCGTCTTCAAATCGGCAGGGGAATGGATCTGCTCCAAAACAGATTCGTTCATATTCATCTTGTGTAATCTCGATATATAATGGAAAAGGAATTACGGGCGCAAAACGCCATTTATAATATTATAAATCATTGGCGACGATTTGTCAACCGTTTTGCGAAAAAACCGTGTTTGAATATGATATTATATAAATATAAGGAAGTGACTCGGGTGCCAAAGCGAATGTAAAACGTGCTGCCGGGAAAAATGCCCAATGTAGTCGGCAAAACGGCAGGATTTCCTTGTACAACCTGCCGAAGTGAAAAAAGTTTCAAAAAAGGTATTGACAAAGGGGAGGCGGTGTGGTATACTATCGAAGCGCTCGAGAGAGCGGGGTACAAGCGAGTCGGTGGACAAGCGGTTCAGAAAAAAGATCGAAAAAAATTCGAAAAAGTTTTGAAAAACCACTTGACAAACGAAAAACGATGTGCTATAATAACAAAGCTGTCCAGCAGCAACGCTTCGCGTGGCTGCGGCAGATCTATGAAAACGATCTGCGACTCAATCACGATTGGGAAGTGAGACAGCGAACTTGGTC
>JAFTOC010000014.1 GCA_017451585.1 Clostridia bacterium | reverse complement strand
TTCGCGCTTTCTCACTTCTTGTGTCAGCATCTTCATCCCTCGCTTCCTGTCAATATTATACCACATCTCCACAAAAAAACAAAG
Organism: Clostridia bacterium; assembly: GCA_017451585.1. Taxonomy (GTDB): domain Bacteria; phylum Bacillota; class Clostridia; order Oscillospirales; family CAG-272; genus CAKSQF01. The sequence continues at coordinate 33,093 of JAFTOC010000014.1, read as the reverse complement.
CCCTTTTCAGGACTTTGTCTTCAGTCTGAGCACACCTATGGTGTGCTTTTTTCTGGCGGAGGCAGAGGGACTCGAACCCCCGTGCCCTTATCAGGGGCAAACTGTTTTCAAGACAGCCTCGTTATGACCGCTTCGATATGCCTCCGTATATATTTAACTTCAACTTGAAGTAAATACCAATATTCAGTTTATTAGAATTCTTATTAGAACTCGCTTGTTTGCAGAAAGTAGCCAATCGACAAAACCGCCGATTTCCTCTCTTCTCCTCATTTTTTCTCTCTTTTTCGGAGTTACGACATCCGAAGCACCTACAACATTTCAAGACCGCTGTAGTTCGACGAAGTCGAACTACGGAGACCGCTTCGATATCCCTCCGTATAGGTGCTCATATATTCTACCACCTTTCCTTGCCGATGTCAAGTGGTTTTTGCGATTTTGTTTCGAAGCGGCGGAGTGTTCACACAAAATTCACCCGATTTGTCCTGCTTGTGCGCAAAAACCAAGCTTTGCCGTATTGATTTCCAAACCGCGTTGTGCTATAATGTACCCAGTGAAATTTTGCATTTTTACCAAAACGGAGGAATCTACATGAGCAATCTTGACAAAATGAACCAAACGTTTGACCGCATCGAGACCACGAATCTCGCCGCTCACCTGATCGAAGAGGTGGAGAAGGTAGTAGTCGGTAAGCATAACGAGATCCGTCTTCTGGTCTGCGCGATGCTGGCAGGCACTCACGTGCTGATCGAGGACGTGCCCGGCGTGGGTAAGACGACGCTGGCAGGTGCGCTGGCAAAGGCGGCGGGGCTGTCCTTCAAGCGTGCGCAGTTTACGCCCGACATTATGGCGTCGGACATTACCGGCTTCAATATCTACAACCGTCAGACCGAGCAGTTTGAGTTTCGCGAAGGACTTGTGATGTGCAATCTGCTCCTGGGTGACGAGATCAACCGTGCTTCTCCCAAGACCCAGTCCGCGCTGCTGGAGGCGATGGAGGAGGGCAAGGTCACCGTGGACGGCACTACTTACGCGCTTCCCAATCCCTTTATGGTTATTGCGACCCAGAACCCTCACGGATTCGTGGGCACCTATCCTCTGCCCGAGGCGCAATTGGACCGTTTTGCGCTGAAGCTGTCCATGGGCTATCCCACCGAGGAGCAGGAGGCGGACATTTTGATGGCACGCCGCGGCGTGAATCCCTTGGATAAAGTGCAAGCGGTGACCGACGTGGAGGGTATCGCAAAGATGCGCCGTATGACCGCCGATGCTACGGTGGATCCCGAGATCTGCCGCTACGTAGTGTCGCTGATCGCCGCCACCCGTAAGCACAACGGTATCGCGCGCGGAGCGTCGCCCCGTGCTTCGCTGGCAGTGATGAGAATGGCGCAAGCGTACGCCGTTATGCAGGGTAGAGAGTACGTCCTTCCCGAGGACGTGAAGGCGGTCTTCGTCCGTTCGGTTGCGCACCGTTTGGTTCTGACTCAAGAGGCAAAATTGGCTCGAACCACCCCCGAAAGCATTCTGCAGGAGATCTCGCTGAAGACCCCGATCCCTTTCCGGGGCAGCCGTGACCAGGCGTGAAGGATCGTCTGAAAAACTGCGGCAGGGCGATCCTGTCGTTTCTTCGGAAGATCAAAAACAGAGAGTTTGTTCAGCCCGCCTTCTTCCCGCAGCGAAACTTTTGGCTGTATCTGTTACTGATTGCCTTCGCGCTGGTCTTTACACAGGTACTGCTCTCGCCTATTTCGGGAGTAATCTTTCTGTTCGTGCTGTTTTTGCCCATACTCTCTTTATTGTATCTTTTGATCGAGGTGCTTTGCGTAAAGCTCTACCTGAACGTCTCCGCCCAGGAGGCGGAAAAGCATTCGCCGGTGGACTTTTCGCTGACCCTCTCTAACGAATCGCCCCTCCCCTATCCCTTCGTGGAGGCGGTAATTACCGTTCCTTCCGACGACGCTGTGCGCTGTATCAGTCAGAAAACCAAGCTTTCGCTGATCCCTTTCGGCAACTACGTCATCGAGAAGACGCTGGCGTTTGCCTATCGCGGCGCCTACGAGATCGGTATCAGCGAGCTTTGCTTTTACGATTTCTTCCGTCTGTTTCGCTATCGGGTGAAGCTGGATCTGTTCCGGGAGCTGTTCGTGGTTCCGCGGCGGCTGTCTCTGCCCGTGGAAAGCGGCGGCGACAGCCGTCAGGAGGAGACCGAGACGGTGGTTCTCCAAAGTGGTCAGGACAATACCGAAATGTCCGACATTCGCGGCTATCAGCCCGGCGACAGTTTGCGCTCGGTTCACTGGAAGCTGTCGAGCAAGACTCAGGATCTGATGGTGCGTCAGTATGCCCGCAACGCGGATCGGCAGACCTTCCTGTTCGTGGACACGGCTTTGCGGTACGATACCTCCGACCGCCGTTTCCTGCCGGACATCAATGAATACGCCACCGACGGCGTGGTGGAAGGAGCGATCGCCCTTGCGCTGAAGGCGCTGAGACAGGGCGGTCAGACCGTCACGCTGGTGTGGTTTGATTCCCGCGGCGCGGACGACCGCTGTGCGTTCCGATTGCTCAGCGAGAATGATCTGGATCAGATCTTCCGTCTGTTCGCAACTGCGCCTATTACCGAAACGGAGTACAGCATCGCCGATCTGGCTAATCTGATGGAGGATAATTTCGACGGTGCGATCTTCGCATTTGTTGCCGGAGGACTCAGTGACCGCCTGACGGCGGCGATCTGTGCTATGGAGCTTCCTGCCGGCGCAAAGCAGGAAGTCTATACCTTTCAGCCTTACGAGCAGATCGCTCCCTCTGCCCGTTCCGCTTATCTGGACGGCGTAGAGGCTTATCGGGACGAGTTGCTCCGCCACGGCATCACCGTTCACGATCTGCGGGAGACGGTACTATCCAAAGAGGAGGTGACCGACGTTGAGTAAGAAGAAACGAAAGGTCGATCCTCTGCTGGAGCTGGAGGCGTCGCTGAGAGACGGTACGCCGACAGAGTTTGCGCCTGAGACGGCTTCGGATGTGCCGCCCGTCGAGAAGACAAACGGCGAGCCCCCGTTGCCGTCTGCAAAGACGGAGAAGGAAGAAAAGCGTCGGCTGAAGAGGCTCCGCAAACAGGAGAAAAAGGAAGCAAAACGCAAGAAAAAAGAGGCGAAACGGAACCGTTTCGTTCTGTACGACCCCAAGAAGATGCAGGGATTTACCTTCTCTCAGCCCATTGGCTACTTCCTGCGCTTCTTCTCTATCGGTTTTTCCCTGTTCGGCGTATTGTGGCTGTTCTGCGACGCCTTTGCGCTGAACGAGGTCGGTGCTCTGCCTCTGCTCGCCTACTGCGTAGTGATGGTCTCCGCTTTTTCGATGATCTTTATCGGAAAATGGTTCACGCTGGCAGGCCTTGGCGTGCTGGCGGCTTGGGTGGGACTCTTCTTCTGGCAGGCGGGGAATCCCCTGACCTTCTATATTTCGGGAATTGAAGCGGTCTTCAACGCCATAATGTACCGGCTGACCGAGGCGGGATTTGCCGCGTCGGCAAGCATTACCCTTCCCTATTTGGGCGGTCTGTCCGACGGATTCGGGATCACCCAGTCCGAGCTGCTCGTCTACGGCGGCGTATTTGCCTTGGCCACCGTGTTTGCCCTGATCTTTGCCGCGTTCTCTGCAAAGCGTACCCGTCTGATTCCTATGGTGGTGCTGGGCGGCGGTCTGTGTGCCGTCTGCTTTACCTACAATTTGTGTCAGACCAACTGGGGTATTGCCTGCGTGCTGGCGGGACTTTGCTCGGCGGCGGTGCTGTCTGCGTACGATAAGACCTACAAGGCTCACAAGCATTCGAAAAAATCCCGGGCGTATTCCGGGTATTCGGCGGCGCTGGCGGGGATTTTGGCAATGGCGATTGCGGCGCTTCCTGCCGCAACGGTTTCCGAGCGCTGGGGAGAGATTGAGTTTATTTCAGAGCCGATCAAACAGGCGAGAATGTATATTACCACTCTGCTCACCGGCGGCAATCCCGCGTACAATAAGATGAATACGCTGAATGAACGTACTTCCAATAAATTGGAAGATATTGAGTTCGAGAACGTGGTTCTGTTTAAGGTGACTTCTCCTGCAAAGCATTCGATCTATCTGCGGTCTTGGATCGGCGGAGATTACGATTATGAGAACGACGATTGGATCGCCCTGGATTCTACCGGATACAGTCAGATGCTGCAGGAACTGGACGGCGAGAGCCGAGGTTTCATGGGCGATCAGGTGACCTTTGATCTGTACTCGCTGCTGTCGCCTACGCTTTCTGACGGTACGTTCCAAAGCAAGGGATACCAGGCGAATCTGCAGTTTGGCTATTCGGCGGCGTTCATTGATATTGAATACGTCAACAACTCGGGTCAGTTGTTCATGTTGCCGTCTGCCTATGCGTCGCCGTTCGGGCTGATGGAATACGGCTCTCAAACCGAGGCGTATGGCGACAGCGCTACCATTCATTCGGACGGTATGATCACCTCGGGATGGTTCAATTTGGTGAAGTCTTATACTGCGGCGGCGATCATGCCCTCCTATTATACGGAGGGATATGCGCGACAAGCGGAACGCGAGGTGCAGTATTACGAACTGCTTTGCCGGTATGTTACCGATTTGCAACGCAACTCGAGCACGGATGACGGGCAGGCGATTGCCGATTTCCGCGCCCGTTTGGATGATGCGGGGCTGGCGGAGTTTTCTACCGCCGCGCTGGAGTCTTACCTGGAACGGAGTTTTAACGATCGCGCGCGCTGGTACGATCGGTACGTTCGGCTGGTGAGCCAGTATAGCGACTATGTGAAGGAAAATTATCTGAATTATCCTGCCGAAAGCGAAGGAATTCAGCGGATTCTGGAGCAGATTACTCCCGCGCTGAACAGCGCTTGTACCACTCACGATAAGGTGATGGCGGTGATCGACTATCTGTCGGAGCATTATGCGTACACTTACACTCCGACGAAGCCCGAGGATTCTGACGGCAGTGCGCTGGATGCGTTCTTACTGGAAACGAAAGACGGTTACTGCGTGCAGTTCGCGTCTGCGGCGACCCTGCTGCTGCGGGCGGCGGGAATCCCTGCGCGTTATGTGCAAGGGTATATTGCGGACGATATGAATTCGGAAATCAACGAAGACGGAGAATTGGAGTATTCTGCCAACGTCCGCGATACCGCTGCTCATGCGTGGGTAGAGGTCTATATAGACGGGCTGGGATGGCGCACTTACGAGGCAACGTCGGTCTATTATGAGGATATGTACTACATTCCTGTCGAAGAAGAGGTAGATCCGGACGAGACGACGACAACGGTGTCACGACCCGCGTGGACAACTTCACCCGATACTGCGTCCCGCCCTCCCGTGACTACTACCGCCTCTCAGCCTGAGGTCACCACCGAGGAAGAGGCGAATCCTGTTGTGGCGAACGATTTTGACCCTGCGCAACTGATTCGCATTGCCGTGGGATTTGTGATCCTTGCGGTGATTGCGCTGCTTTTGTACTGGCAGTATAGGCGGGCGCGAAAGGTTTCCGACGGGCGTGCGTACTACATAGAACGGTCGATCTACGGTGCGTTTGATGAAAAGAGCGATTTTGATCAGGTAGCGGGCGTGCTTTGCGACAGTATCTACGAGATCCACGGCATCCTCGGAAACCGACCGAATCTGGGCGAGCTGCCGGGTGAATTTGCCCGCAGGATCGATGCCATCCCGATAAACGGAACTGCGCGGCAAAAACGTCGGCACGCACGGCTGGCGCTTCTACCCTACTCTTTTGACGAGATTATGGTGCTGATTCAGAAGCATGAATTCGGGCGCGCGCTGACCCGCTCTGATCTGGAGACGCTGGGCACCTATCTGCGCGGGCTGATTGATTCGGAATACCGAACCTTGCCCTTCTACAAACGGATCTGGTACCGATATATTCGGTTTATGATTTGATTTTTCTACAAACGCGAAATATCCGCGGCCGTATGGCTGCGGATATTTTCTTGCGCGGATAATTGACAGTACGGCGGGGCATACTAACAAGCGTAAAATAAACTGAAGGACGTGGAATTGTGTGGGCGGTATATGCGTTGTTATCGGCGGTTTTAGCAGGGACGAATGCGGTATTGTCAAAATATGGATCGGATCGAACCGGAGCGACCGTAGCGACAGCCGTCAGAACGACCGCGGTTTTGACCGTTTCGGTGTTGGTAATTGCGATCGTTGGAGGGGAGGCTTCGCTTGCTTCGATTGAACCGCGCGCGGTGATTGTATCGGCTTTGTCGGCGGTGGCAACGGCGGGGGCGTGGGTATGCTATTTTCGGGCACTATCGGCAGGTAGTGTGGAACGGGTTTCGGCGGTAGATAAGTTCTCGGTTGTTCTGACATTGCTGGGCGGTTCATTGTTCTTGGGAGAAAGTCTCAACGCGCATAAGATGATTGCGATTTTTTTGATATCTGTCGGTATTTGGTGTAGTGCCGAAAAGAAGTCTAATGAAATAGACAAAACTTCTGTCGGCAGCATGAGCTGGTTGATGTGGGCGTTGCTTTCGACTGCGCTGGTCTCGGCATCCGCTCTGCTTTCGAAAGCGGGGGTTGACAAGATCGCGCCGGAAACGGTGCTGTTCGTGCGTACCGGCTTCGTGCTGCTCCTCGTTTGGACGGCTGTTGTGGCAAAGAAGGAGATGCCGCAGGTTAGGAGGATGGGGGGTAAGACGGCGTTGGTGCTTCTGATCTCGGGCGTGCTGACCGGGCTTGGATGGTGGTGCTACTTTCGCGCGTTGAGGGAAGGGGGAGCCGGCGAGGTACACGCGATAGATAAACTCAGCATCGTGGTGACGGCGGTTTTGTCGCGCATTGTTTTCCGCGAAAAAAGCAGCGGCAGATATTTGTGCGGATTGGTGCTGATCGTAGCGGGGATTTTATGGCTGTATTTTACCTCTGATCGTCGGATTATATAGAGTTTGCAAAAAAATGGTAAATTCTCGATTTCTTCGACTGTTTCCGAGTGCTTTTGCGGTTGCTTGGTGCTATAGTAGTGGAAAAAGGAGGTTTTGCAATGTTTATACAAGAATTATTGAAGAAACTGATTATGGGAGAGCGGGATGGGGAGATGCTGTGGAAGATCCCGCTCGGTGAGATTAACTGCGAGCCGATCACCGATCCGTCTGAAGGGGTCGTGATTGCTTCGCTGGCGGAAAATATATTGAGATGCGGATTGCTTCAACCGATCTTGCTGAGAAAACCGGATGACGGCGATTCTGCGTCGGGGCGATATGAACTGATTGCCGGTCGTCGTCGGCTGGAGGCGGTGCGAATGCTGGGAAGAACGCACATTCAGGCGATACTGTTAAAATGTACGTCGAAGCAGGCGGGGGTGCTTCGACTTGCCGAAAACTTGGTGCGGAAAGATCCGCACTATCTCGAGCTGGCGGCACTTTTGCTGGCTCTGGAGCGCGATGGCTGGTCGCGGGAAAAGCTGACGTTGACCTTTTCTTTGAGAGCAGATCGGCTGGATGCCTTAGAGCGACTTGCGGCGCTTCCGCAGGATCAACAGCGCGCTATTCGATCGATCGGCATTGATTTGGAGAATGCGTTGCGGTTGGCAGATCTTGCAGACGATTTGCGACGGGCGGTTTTACATAAGTGCGTTACATCTCCGTCGACCGATCCTGCTGAATTGATCAAAGACATGACTGTTGCGCCCGATGTGCGCCTTACGCAAACGCGAAAGGTTATGGTCAGCGATATACGCGCGTTCCAAAATACCGTTGAAAGAGCCATCGACACAATGCGCACTGCCGGATTTGATGCATCGGTTTGCAGAGACGATGAAGAAGAAAGCTACACTTTTGAAATTCGCATAGCAAAACGGCAAGGTCAAAAACTTGTCAATGGGACTCAGGCGGATGTTTCACGTGAAACATTTGCTCAACCGAAACCACCGCGACGCTTCTCGTCTGCTTTGAATATATTTGAGGCACTTGCGGAGGATGAGTGCGAAATAGGTATGGATGTTTCACGTGAAACATTGATGGAAGGGCTGACGAAATCACCGAAAAATGCAGAAAAACTCGAATTATGTATTGACGGGAGTCGAAAAAAGTGATATAATAACACAAGTGGTTTGACGCGACGTTCGCGGGCATTGAAAGGAGTACACGATGGGCAAAATTATCGCATTTTCGAATCAAAAAGGCGGTATCGGAAAAACGACTTCTGCGGTCAATCTGGCTGCTGCGGTTGCCAAGAGCGAAAAAAAGGTGTTGCTGTGCGACCTGGATCCCCAGGGTAATGCAACCAGCGGCGTCGGGATTTCCAAAAAAGGCGGTCAAAAGACTACATACGACGTGCTGATAGGTCACGCTGAAGCGTCAGAGGCGATCATTCAAACTGCGTTTGAAAATTTGTGGGTGATGCCGACCAATATTGGGCTTGCTGGTGCTGAGTACGAACTGGTTTCGGTAGAAAAGCGGGAGTTTGTGCTGGCAAAGCGACTTGCGCCGATCAAGGATCAGTTTGATTATATCATGATCGATTGCCCGCCGTCGCTGGGTATACTAACGGTCAGTGCACTGACTGCCGCTGACGGAGTAGTGATCCCGATGGTGTGTGAATATTACGCTCTCGAGGGACTTTCGCAACTGATGCTGACGGTGCGTCAGGTAAAAAAACGGTACAATCCGAATCTCGAGGTGGTCGGCATACTGATGACGATGTATGACAAGCGTCTGAATCTGACGATGCAGGTGCGAGCGGAGCTGGAGAAGTTCTACAAAGACAAGCTGTTTGAGACGACGATCGTGCGAAATGTGCGCCTCAGCGAGGCTCCCAGCTACGGTATGCCGATTATATACTACGATAAGTCGTCCAAGGGAGCGGTTGCCTACACGAAAGTGGCGGAAGAGCTACTCGGACGCATCTGAACAGGAGGTTTGATTACATATGCCGAAACAAAGCGGACTGGGCAGAGGACTCAGCTCGATATTCTACGACGATGCCGAGGCGGAAAACAGCGCGGACGTCCATAAACTGCGGATTTCAGAACTGCAGCCTCGTGCGGGACAACCGCGTAAGGTTTTTGACAGCGAAGCACTGTCTCAGCTGGCAGACTCGATTGCTACCCACGGGCTGATCCAACCGATCATCGTGCGACGCGGAATGGGCGATCTGTACGAGATCGTGGCAGGCGAGCGCCGTTGGCGTGCTTCCAAAATGGCGGGACTGACCGAGGTTCCGGTTGTAGTGATCGAAGCGGATGACCAAAAAACCGACGAATTGTCGCTGATTGAGAACATTCAGCGGGAGAATCTTAATGCGGTGGAGGAATCCCTGGCGTATAAAGCGCTGTTGGAGGAATACGATCTGACGCAGGAAACGGTCGCGGCACGGGTAGGAAAATCCCGTAGTACCGTCACCAACTCTCTGCGGCTGTTGGATCTGCCGGAACCTGTGCTGAAAATGGTCTCCGACAACCTGCTGTCCGCAGGTCACGCCCGTGCGCTCCTGGGGCTCAAGTACCGTTCCGACATTGAGGTCGGCGCCGCAACGGTGGTGGATAAGGGATATTCCGTGCGTGCCACCGAGGAATTGGTGCGCAGAATGAACGCACGAGCCGAAAAAGCGGCGGATACGGTTGCGAAATCCGAAACGACGGTGAATTACACTGCTGAATTGGAGAAGAAGGTGCGCGGTTTGCTTGGCAGAAAGGTCAAGATCGTGGAAGGCGCACGCGTAAAACGCTTGGAACTGGAATACAGCGACAACGACGATCTGCAGAAGCTGCTGGTTCTGCTCTGCGGAGAAGAAATTATGAAAGATTGAGGATAACGACGATGTTGGATATCAAATACATTATTGAAAAGCCCGACGAAGTGGTCGCGCGGCTTGCTAAAAAAGGAAAGGACGCCCGCGAGGACGTGGAGCTGATCCTGAAGCTGGACGGTGAGCGCCGCGCACTGATCGGCACCACCGAGGCGCTGAAGGCGGAAAAGAACAAGACTTCCAAGCAAATTCCCATGCTGAAGAAGGAAAAGAAGGACACCACGGAGATTTTTGCTCGGATGAAGGAGATCTCCGCCGCTATCGACGAGGGAGAAACCAAGTTGAAAGAGGTGGAAACTCAGCTCACCGGTGTGATGCTGGGACTTCCCAATCTTCCTGACGACGATCTTCTTGCGGGTGGTAAGGAAAACAACGAGCCTTTGCGCTACTACGGAGAGCCCAAGAAGTTCGATTTCGAGCCTAAAAACCACGTGGATCTCTGCAATGGGTTGGGACTGATCGACTACGAGCGCGGCACTAAGCTGGCAGGCTCCGGCTTTTGGATCTATCGCGGCATGGGCGCACGCCTGGAATGGGCTCTGCTCAACTATTTTATCGATACTCACCTTGCTGACGGCTACGAGCTGATCCTTCCCCCTCATATGCTGGAGTACGAGTGCGGTCTTACCGCAGGTCAGTTCCCTAAGTTTGCCGATGAGGTTTACAAGATCGAAAATCCCACCGACAATCGGATGCACTATATGCTCCCTACTGCAGAGGCGGCTTTGGCGTCGCTTTATCGGGGCGAGATCCTCTCGGAAGCTGATCTGCCGAAGAAATTGGTCTCCTATACTCCCTGCTTCCGCCGTGAAGCGGGCTCCTACCGCTCCGACGAGCGCGGAATGGTGCGCGGACACCAGTTCAACAAGGTGGAAATGTTCCAGTATACGCTGCCCGAGAAGTCTGACGAGGCGTTCGAAGAGCTGGTAACGAAGGCGGAAAACCTGGTGAAGGGTCTGGGCTTCCACTTCCGTACCGTCAAGCTGGCGGCAGAGGATTGCTCGGCGTCCATGGCGAGAACCTACGATATCGAGATCAATATTCCCTCGATGAACGGTTACAAAGAGGTTTCCTCCGTATCCAATGCGCGCGATTATCAGGCAAGACGCGGTATGATGCGCGTCAGACGCGCGGACGGTTCGATTCAGTACCTGCACACGCTCAACGGTTCCGGCTTGGCGACCTCCCGCGTCCTTCCCGCTCTGGTGGAACAGAACCAGAATGCCGACGGATCGGTCAACGTCCCCGAAGTATTGCAGAAATACCTCGGCGTAGATGTAATTAAAAAGTAAAATTCAGGGGAACCTTCTTCCAAGAAGGTTCCCCTGTTATTATAATGAGATTTCCACGGGATAGTGCTCCAGCCAAGCGGATAGTTGCAGGAGCCATGCGATCATTTGCGGGCGCGCCATCAGCTGTCCGAACCAAGTGGTGTTTTCACCGTCGATAAAAGATTGAACAGCCTTGCGGTCAATCAGCGCGGTAAAGAGCGTGTCTTCCTGCAGTTTCTCGGTAAGCTTTGCGCGGATCCGTTGTTCGTAGGCGGGATTGTGCGTTTTTGGGTACGGTGATTTTTTGCGATGCAGGATATAATCGGGCAAAAGATCGGATGCCGCGTCCCGAAGCAACGATTTTTCAACGCCGTCACGGAATTTATATTGCCACGGGAGATTGTAGAGGTATTCGAGGATGCGGTGATCGGCAAAGGGGACGCGAACCTCCACCGCAGACGCCATACTCATGCGATCCTTGCGGGCAAGGAGGTTTTGCATAAAGTAGCGAACCGACAGGCAGGTGGCGATCCGCGCGCGACGGTCTTCGTCCGATTCGCCTTCCAAGATCGGACAGGACGCGAGAAAATCCTTGTAATGCTTGGAAAGATGTGCAAATCCCTCAGCAGGACGTAGGATATCCGCTCGGAACAGCTTAATGCGTGCGTACGGGTCGTGCAGCCATGGAAAAAAGTCGCGGGATAGCATCTCCGGGCGGTAAAACCACGGATATCCGCCGAAGATTTCGTCGGAACACTCCCCCGAAATGGCAACGGTGTGACGTTTTTTTACTTGTCTGCAGTACCAAAGCAATGAGGAGTCGATGTCTGCCTGCCCCGGCAGATCCCGATAGATCGACGCCTCGTCCAACAGATCCGCCACTGCATCGGTGGGGATGGTCAGAACGGTGTGGTCGGTGCCGAGATCCATTGCCAGCCGACGGGCGTAGAGATCGTCGCCCTGGGGCTGGAACAGACTTGCCGTGAAGTTTTCAGCATTTCCCTCGTATTCGAAGGAGTAGGTGGACAGTTGTTTCCCCTCCTGTACCAAGTGACGAGCGGCAATGGCGGTCAACACCGACGAATCAAGCCCGCCCGACAGGAAGGTGCACAGCGGAACGTCACTGCGTAGCTGTCGATGGACGGCATCGTCCAGCAGGTAACGTGTGTTGGCAACGGCGTCAGGCATACTGTCCGTGCAGGCGGCGGCGTGTAACTGCCAGTATTTCGCGGTCTCTACGCCGTCGGGTGACAGCATCATCCATTCGCCTGCACGAAGCTGGCGAATGTCACGGAATATAGCCGATTCCTCGGTGGTGACCGGTGACAGAAACAGCAGCTCCCATAGTCCTTCCCGATTTACTGTAGGATGAATCTTGGGATGGGCGAGTAAAGCTTTCGGCTCTGATGCGAAATACCACTCGCCATCGGTGCGGGCGTAATACAGCGGTTTTACCCCTAACCGATCCCGTACTGCGAACAGGGTTCGCTCCGCGTGATCATAGACCAGGAATGCGAAAATTCCGTTGAGACGTGTGGGACAGCTTCTCCCCCAAAGAATATAAGACCACAGTACCACCTCGGTGTCGCATTCGGTGGAGAATACGGCGCCGCTTCGGCTCAGTTCGTTTTTGAGCGCATCGGTGTTATAGATCTCACCATTGTATACGATCGTATAATGTCTATTCTTATAGACAATCGTCATCGGTTGTCTGCCACGAGCGGGATCCATCACCGACAGACGGTTGTGAGCAAGGCAGACCGTATCGTCTTGAAAGATCCCGTTGTCGTCGGGGCCTCGATGCGCCATCGTGCGGTTCATACGGGCGATGGCGGCGGCATCGTCGCAAGCGGCGGAGAGGACGCCGCCCTGCCTTGACAAAGAGCGGTAAATTGCGGCTATTGAACACATAGTAGCTCCATTCTGCGTTCGTAAACTGCGAGCGCGGTGTGATCGGGCGCAAAAGTACCGCCCTACCTGCAGTATATGCAGGTAGGGCGGTACGGTTATTCAATTATGACTTACAGACTCTTCAAAAATTCTGCCAAACGGTTGGCGATACGCCGATGCCCCACATCACAGGGGTGCAACCCGTCGGGCATATATGCCACGCGATGCGCTTCTATGCGGGGCTGGATGCCCGATACGCTCCAAAGATCCAAAACGGGCAGGGAATACTCGGCAGCCACTTCCTTTAAGATGTCTACATAAGTAGACAGAACGGCGTAATCGGTAGGCTTCCAGCCGTCGCCGCGAGGATTCATCTCGTTGGTGCGATGAAGGGGAGTCATGATGACGATCTCGGCGGTAGGATATTTTTCGATCAGACTGCTGCAGAGACAGTGACAGGCACCGTAGTAGGTGTTGATGGTGCGATCGGTAGGAGTTCCCAGCGGTGCGTCGCCGTGACCGAAGTCGTTGGTTCCGCCGAAGACCACGATGATGTCGGCATCGGGATCCATTTCCTCGATGCGCTTGACGAAGCATTGCTCCATCCGATCGTCGGGGTTGCCGGGGTTCAGCTGATTGGCGATGCGGGATCCGCTGACGCCGTAGTTGCGCGCGGTAAAGCCGTATTCTGCCGCCAGCAGGTTCAGATAAATGTTTTCGCTTCGGGAAACGCCTACACCTTCGGTGATGCTGTCGCCCAGGAAATTGATTTTTAGTCCGTTCAGATTCATAGTTTGCAGTTCCTTTGCTCAGATTTGAAAATATTATAATACATTCGATCGATTTTTGCAAGTTTTTTGTGAAAATATATTGACTTTTTTTCATTTATTCGGTACAATAATAGTACTATATTATTACGAAGGAGAATTAACATGGGAAAGCTGATTCTGAAAATCGCTGTTTTGGTAGTTTCTCTGGCTGCAATTATCGCTTTGATCATCGTTCTGACCAAGAATAAGGAAAAGATCTCTGCGAAGGTTAATGACGTTAAAGAGAAGAGAGCTGCTAAGAAGGCTGCCAAAAAGGCTGCCAAGGAAGCTGCTACCGCTTGCGACTGCGAGTGCGACGTTGCTGAGGTTGAGGTTGCGGAAGAGACCGCTGAATAAGCGTTTAGGTTCTGCCCTCGGGACTGTTCCGTATCTGTATGACAGATACGGAACAGTCCTTTTCTTTTGGAAACGCTCGCAAATTGCGTCTACAATCGTCTTCCTGTGACCCGGATACGGCAATTTTGCGCCGTGGCAACAAAAAAAGTATTCATTCGACTGCATCCTTCGACTTGGTTTTTCATCCGATATGCCTATAATTATGGATGAAAACGAAAGCGGACAAGCATTTGCCAAAAGGAAGGAGCAGAAAAATGGATCTTCGTGCAAAAGCAAAGGAAAAATTAGAAACGCTGCAACAAAAGGCAGACCGAACGGTAGGGGCGCTGATGGGCAGACCTGCTGAACTGTTGGATGAGGAGGATGCCTCCCGATTGCGGCGACGTGCCGGGATCACGGCACTTTGGTGCGCGGCAGGATTCATTTTTCAGGGGTCGACCGCGCTGTTCTCGTCACGTCCGTTCGGCGTTGCGCTTCTGCTCGCCTCGGGCAGAGGCGGTGCGGTGGCGGTTTTTGCGGGTGCGGTGGCGGGAGCGCTGACCAGTGGGCAGGGCGGACTTGCATACGCCGTGATCTTGGGGATGGTGCTTGGCGCAAGGCTTCTGTTTTCGGCACGGGTAGCGGACGATGAGGACGAACCTCTCCCCGTGTTCGAAGAACCGTTACATTTGCGGGTGGCGGTGGCGGTCTTCGCCGCTTTTTTGGCGGGCGTGTATAACGTGGTGGTCTACGAGTTTCACGCGCGCGGCGTGATCGCGTTGCTGTTCGGATTGGTGGCGGCACCGCTACTAACGGTGCTGTTTTGGTTGGGTCTGCAGAAGGATCAATCTGTTTCGCTACGGGAAGCAGGCGCGTGCGTCCTTTTGTTTTGCGGCATCTACGCGCTGGCGGGGCACCGTCTGTTCGGTCTGTCTCCGGCGCTGGTCGCCGCTTGTCTTGCGACGATGCAGGCGGCGCTGAAGGGCGGATTGCTCCGAGGCGGCTTGGTGGGACTCATCTGCGGAGTAGCCTGCGGCACGTCCCCGCTTTTGCTGGCGGCAGGCGGACTTGTAGCGGGTGCTTTACGGATGTTCGGCGCCGGCAGCGCGGTCTTTTGCTTTTTTGCGGCGATCGCCGGATTGTCCGTGTGGCAGGATGGTTTTTGGAGCGCGCTTCCGCTTTTAGGGAATCTGTTATTTGGCGTACTCCTTTTCCTTCCTCTTGCACGGTCGGGGCTTTTGGGGAAGCTTTCGCTGTTTCCTGCTTCCGAGACGGAGGAACCCGCTTGCGAGGCAGATCGGCGAGCGGCAGACGCAGTCAGACTTCGGCGGCTCTCTGCCTCTTTTGACGATCTGTCCAAGATGTTGTTGAAATTTTCGCAGGATCTGTCCCGTCCCGAAACAGGGGAGATGCTGGAGCTGTGCGAGGGCGTCTTCCGCCGCTACTGCAAAAAGTGCGCGCGAAGTCGCTATTGCTGGCAGGATGAATATGAGTCCACAAGGGACGCGCTGTGCAAGCTGGCGGAGGAGATCCCTCGGCGCGGTACGCCCGAGCGGAACGCTTTGCCTCCCTATTTTACCGAGCGTTGCAAGAAGATCGACGAGATCCTTGCCGAGATCGGCGTGCGGGTAGCGGAGCACGTGGAGAACGTGGTTCTGCGGGATCGATCGGAGCTGTTTGCCCTGGATTATCAGGCACTTGCCGAGCTGCTCCGAGAGTCTGCAGTGGATGACGGCAGTCTGACGCCCGACGAAGAATTACGGAAGACCTTTGCGGCGGCGATCCGCGGGGAAGGGATCCAGACCGTCGGGTGCGGGGCGTGGGGAACGCGCAAAAAGCTCTTGATCGCCTCGGGCGTGACGCTGTCTACGATCCCCGGCGGCGGACGCGCTCTTCGGCATAAGTTAGAGGAGAAGACCGGGCTTGCTCTCACCGAGCCGGCATTCAAATTCGTGGGCGAGAGTGTGTCTATGCAATTTGAAAGCCGTCAACGCTTTAAGCTCACGACGGCACGCGCCTGCAGTGTGAAGGAGAACGAGCCGGTCAGCGGAGATACGGCACGGTCGTTCACCTCGGAAGCAGGGCAGGGCTACGCCGTGATCTGCGACGGAATGGGAAGCGGCAGAGCCGCCGCTTCCGCGGCGGGGGTGTCTGCGCTCTTTCTGGAAAAGCTTCTTTCGGGAGGCAATCACAAATCGGTGACATTGAAGCTGCTGTCTAACTTCATCCGTGGGCGGGCGGAGGAGTGTCATTGTACCGTGGATCTCTTAGAAGTGGATCTCTACACCGGCGGTGCCGCTTTCGTCAAATGCGGTGCCTGCCCCTCCTACGTCCTGCGGGAAGGGAATATCTTCAAGATCGACGTTCACAGTATGCCGCTGGGACTGACCCGCGAGATCAACGCCCAGCAGATCAACATGGTTCTACAGGAGGGAGACGTGATCCTGCAGGTATCGGACGGCGTAGCAGGAACGCTGGAGGAAGCGCTTTGGCTTCCCGAGGTGTTCGCATCGCTGTCGGGAAAGAGCGTGCAGGAGGTAGCGGGCGCGATCCACTCTCGTACCCTCGCCGAAAAGGGAAGAGGAGATGACATCACCGTGCTGGTCACAAAGGTAGAGGCGGCATAAGTTAATTTAGGGGGCTTTTTGAAAAAAGCCCCCTAAGACCCCAAAAACTTTTGAAAAAGCCCGACGAATGCTCGTCGGGCGGAAAGAACGAAGCGCCGCAAGTATTTGCGGCGCCTTCATGAAGTTCTTGGTAGATTCTTAAGACCCCTTCTTGCAAGAAGGGGTCTTAAGCCGGCGGAGCCGATTATTACTTTACTTTGCCGTTTGCCTTGGCTTTGTCTACGAAGGCGTTGATCTTAGCGGCGGGGGAGAGGAGGCCGGAAAGGGATTCGTCGTAGTTGAGGGTGTCGATGATCAGCGAAACGAACTTGGTCATATTGACCTCGCCGTACCAGGGACGGTTGCGGATCTCGTCGCTGCGGTAGTTCAGGTTGGTGGTGAAGATCTTGGTGATGATGCCCTCTTCATACGCCTTGTCGATGTTGGCAAGACCGTTGCAGAAGAGACCGAAGGTAGCGAAGGTGAAGATGCGCTTGGCACCGCGCTCCTTCAGCTTCTCGGCAACCTCAATCACGGAATCGCCGGAGGAGATCATATCGTCCACGATAATGACGTCCTTGCCCTTGACGCTCTTACCCAGGTATTCGTGGGCTTCGATAGGGTTTCTGCCGTTGATGATAACCGAATAGTTGCGGCGCTTGTAGAACATACCCAGATCCAGCTTCAGCACGGAGGAGTAGTACATCGCGCGACCCATGCCGCCCTCGTCGGGAGATACGATGGTCAGGTTGTTCAGGTCGATATCGTCTACGGTGTTGATGAAGGCTTTGATCATCTGATAGGTGCAACGGACGTTCTCAAAGCCGTGAAGGGGAATGGCGTTCTGCACGCGGGGATCGTGTGCGTCGAAGGTGATGATGTTGGTAACGCCCATATTTACCAGCTCCTGCAGAGCGTAAGCGCAGTCCAACGATTCGCGGGAGCTTCTCTTGTGCTGTCTGCCCTCGTACAGCATGGGCATGATGACGGTGATTCTGCGGGCTTTGCCGCCGATGGCGCCGATGATCCGCTTCAGATCGGCAAAATGATCGTCGGGGCTCATAGGTACGGTCATGCCGTACATTTTGTAGGTCGCGCCGTAGTTGAATACGTCGCTGATAATGTAAACGTCGTGTCCGCGGAGCGATTCGTGCAGAAGACCCTTTGCCTCGCCGCTGCCGAAGCGGGGGCATTCGCAGTCTACCACAAAGCCCTCGGTGGAGCCTCGCCAAGACTTCAGATAGTTGTTGACCTGCGCGGTAAATTCCTCGCATCCCTTCATGCCGATGACGCTGAGATCGCCGAATAAATCCTTCATACTGTTGTACCTTCCCTTTCGAAGTCCGGGCAGTTCTGCCCCCGAACCGCATATGATACCCTATTATAACACATTTTTTTGCTTTTGTGAACGGATTTTTACAAAAAAATCGGAAAATATAAATTTTGTAAAGAAATACAAAAAAGCGGTTGCGCGTGAGTCTAAAAAGAGGTATAATGATAACGAAATTAGTAAATTTGACGAGGTCAACTATGAAAATCGTGTTTACCGACAGCGGAACGGTCTTTTCTGCCGCGGATATTGACGTTGCCGCCTACCTTGCTCCCTTTGGTGAGGTAACCTTCTACGAGGACAACGATCCTGCGCTCACCGCCGAGCGCATTAGGGATGCAGACGCGGTACTTTGTAATAAAACCGTTCTCGGCAGGGCGGAAATGGACGCCGCGCCGAATCTGCGCTATGTCGGGCTGTTCGCTACGGGCTATAACAACATCGATACAGCCTACGCAAGGGAGAAGGGGATCGACGTCTGCAACGCGGGGGAATACTCCACCATGGCGGTGGCACAGCACACCTTTGCGCTGATGCTGGAGCTTTGCGATAAGGTCGGCAAATACAACGCCTTCGTGCAGGAGGGCGGATGGAAGCGGTCGCGGTTCTTCTCTATCTTTGAATACCCCACCTGCGAGCTGTACGGCAAGACGCTGGGCATCGTAGGCTACGGCTCCATTGGCAGTGCCGTGGCGAACATCGCGCTGGCGTTCGGTATGCGGGTGCTGGTGTACACGCGCACGCCCAAGAAGGATGACCGCGTGACGTTTACCGATCTGCGCGCTCTCCTTGCCGAGGCGGATTTCGTCTCCTGCCATACGCCCTTGACTCCCGAAACGGCGGGACTGTTCGATGCAGATGCGTTTGCGGGGATGAAACGGGGCGCGTACTTTATCAACACCTCCCGCGGGGGCGTCGTGGTGGAGAAAGCACTTGCCGAAGCCGTTCGAAGCGGACGTTTGGCAGGTGCTGCCGTGGACGTGGTGGCACAAGAGCCCATGGCAGAGGATTGCCCGCTTTGCGGGGTCGAAAATATTCTCGTCACTCCCCATGTTGCTTGGGCGCCGCTGGAGACGCGATTGCGGCTCTTGAATATCGTTTGCTCCAACCTGCGGGCGTGGATGGAAGGTCATCCGCGGAACGTGGTAAATTGAGCGATACTTACAAAGATGGTAATACTACGTCGAAACGGCAGGGCAACAGCCCTGCCGTTTCGACGTGGAGAACGCGTTACTCGCTCTCCGATATTCTCCGACCGTCGGCGTGGAGCGTGAGGGTCAGTAAGGGATGCTCGAAGCGCAGCGGCAGACCGTCGGCACTGCTGAGATAGACGGTCACGTCCCCCGCAAAGGTCAGCACGTTCAGACCTTCTCCCGCATTCTCGTCCAGATCTGCCGTCAGCAGATCGGATTCTTTCAGTTCGAATAACCCGAAAACCGTCTCCACCGTGGGATTCCCCGCTACCGGCAATACGGTATCCTCGCAGATGAAGCTGTACGCCCCTGACGCGTCCCGCACGTAGCGGCATCCCGACAGCGTTTCGGGGGTCAGAAAGAGCAGTTCGCGGCTTTTGTCGGCGTGGAGACTGATCTGTACGGTGTAGTCTCCGTCCTCCAGCTTACATACGCCCGTGAACACGCATTCCTTCTCCTGATAGGAGAGAGAGCTGCCCGTCTCCTCTCCGCAGGCGGGAAGGAGCCACAGCAATGCCGCCGTCAGCAGTACCGATATCCATGTGCGAAGGATCTTCATTTGTATTCCGCCTTTCCGTTTGATCTCTATACTGTATGCGCTCGTCGTCGGCCGCATACCTTCTGCGGCAGATTTCTTTCCAATAAGCGGCAGGGCTTGACAAGGCGACTGATTTGTGCTACACTGATAATGTGTCGCCACGATGGGTCGGCTAATGTGCTTACAAAATTAGGCGGCGGTAATTATCTCTGCGTACATATATTTCCGGCTTGTATTCGGATTATAACAAGAGGTGGATTTAAAGTGAAAATAGTAATTATAGGTCTTGGAACGATAGGAAAAACAATACTCAAAAATCTTTCGGGCGAAGGTCATACTATCACCATTATCGACGAGGACAAAGATAAGGTGGAGAGTCTTATCGAAAGATTTGACGTGTACGGCGTTGTTGGCAACGGTGCTTGTATGGATATACAGCAGGAAGCCAAAATGCAGGATGCAGACCTTGCTATTGTCTTGACAAACAGTGATGAACTGAATGTGTTCGCTTGCCTTGTTGCCAAAAAGAACGGCGTAAAAAACACGATCGCCCGCGTGCGTAATCCCGACTATAGAAAACAGATTATGGAGATGAAGGACGATCTCGGTATTGCTATGATCGTCAATCCCGAGCAGGAAACGGCGGGAGAGATTTTTAATATTATTAACCTGCCCTCCGTTAATCAGATCGAGCATTTTGCAAAAGGCAGAGTATCTCTTGTTGAAGTGACTGCGGAAAAGGGCTGTTCGCTGATCGGAGAAACGCTTATATCTCTCGGTAAGAAGCTGACAACCAAGGTTCTTATCTGTGCCGTGCAGCGCGGAGACGAGGTCATTATTCCGGCAGGTAATTTCAAAATTGAAGAAGGAGACAGAATTCATTTTACTGCCGATGCAAAATCTCTCGGCGATTTTCTGTCCGAGACCAATCTTGTCAAATCCCCCTTCAAAAACATTATGATCGTTGGCGGCGGACGAATTGGTTATTACCTTGCCGATGCTCTTTCCAAAAAGAAGTATAAAGTTAAATTGCTTGAAGATAACCAATCCGCAGCAGAAGAACTCGCGGAACTGTTGCCCAAGGTTACCATTATTCACGGTAACGGCACACAGCACGACGTTCTGATGGAGGAAGGCATAGAGTCAATGGATGCCTTTGTGGCACTCACGGATATTGATGAAGAAAATATGATCGTATCCATGTTTGCCAATAAAAAGAAAGTTAAGAAAACCATTACACAGATCAAAAACGACGATTTGTACGGAATGCTCGACGAGCTTGGCATTAACAACAACGTCTCACCCAAACACGTCGTGGCGAGCAGAATTATTAGTTATATCCGCGCACTCGCCAACACGGTCGGAAGTAACGTGCTTACTATGTATCAGTTGGTAAACAATCAGGTAGAGGCGTTGGAATTTTCCGCAAAGAAGCAGGAAGACTTCTTTGACAAACCCTTGCGTGAGCTTAATATGAAGAAGGATTGCCTCGTTGCTTGCATCATTCGCAAGAATGAGGTTATCATTCCGGGCGGTAATTCCGAGATCAAATTTGGCGATAACGTCGTAGTTGTAACGACACACAAAAATTTTGACGATCTGAACGACGTGATTGAGTAAGGCGGCGTCTGTATGGAGTACAAGAAATTAGGCAAGATCTTGGGTAAGATCATGATTCTGGAGGCTATTTTGATGCTTGCGCCTCTGACGATCTGCTTTATCTACCAAGAGTCCTTTATACACGTTTTAGCATTTCTGATTCCTATCATTGCTTTGACTGCAATTGGCTTTTTGCTTCAAAAACCGAAGCCCGAACGAAACAATCTTTATCAAAAAGAAGGCTTTGCGCTGACGGCAATGGTATGGATTATTATGACGCTGTTCGGCGCGATTCCGTTTGTGATTAACGGAGACATACCCAACTATGTTGATGCCTGCTTTGAGATGATGTCGGGGTTTACGACTACCGGCTCAAGCGTTATTACGGATATTACGGCATTGTCTCATTCCACCCTGTTTTGGAGAAGCTTTTCCCATTGGATCGGCGGTATGGGTATCCTGGTATTCGTGCTGATATTTATCCCTGAGAGCGATGACGGTTCTTCTATGCATCTTCTGCGGGCAGAAAGCCCCGGACCGCAGGTTGGTAAAATCGTTTCCAAAATGAAGGTGACAACAAGAATACTTTACCTCATTTATCTTGGAATGACTGCACTTCAAATCATTATTCTTTGTTGCGACCCTATAACCGATTACACAGCAATGTGCAATGATCTGGGTGCGGAGGCGGCAAATGCCTATCGGGACGATAAGGTGTTTCATGCGTTCCTTACGACCTTTGGATGCGCGGGAACGGGTGGATTTGGCTTTGTGCCCGGTAGTATGGAGTATTTTACTCCCTTTGCTCAGTACGTAGTGTCCGTATTCCTGATTCTGTTCGGATGCAATTTCAGCCTGTACTACCTGCTTCTGATCGGTAAGGTCAGGGATGTACTGCGTAGCGAGGAATTCAGATGCTATTTTTTGATTGTCGGTGCGGCGGTTGGCTTTGTGTTCTTAAGTTTGGTCGGAAAAATCGAGGCTTTCCCGCAAATCTATAACGCTGAAGAATCGTTTAGGCATTCGTTGTTCCAGATATCGTCTCTTATGACTACGGCAGGTTATACCACAACCGACTATAACGTCTGGCCAATGCTTGCCAAGACCACACTTATTATGGTTATGTTCATCGGCGCTATGGCAGGCTCTACGGCAGGTGGTATCAAGGTGTCCCGTATCGTTATGGCAATGAAGGGTGCCTATATTAACGTTCGCAAACTCATCAATCCTCGCTATGTGCCGAAGGAAAAGTTTGAGGGAAAGACTCTGGAGCAGAAAACGATAAACGATGTGTTTGCTTTCATCACTCTGTATTTCTTCATATTCCTGGCAGGAATATTCTTATTATCCTTCGACGGTGTGAACGGTACTGTTGTCCAAATCGCATCCGATGCAGGAAACTATGAAGTCAAGCACGGATTTTTCAGTAATTTCTCAGCGGTGCTGACTTGCATATCCAACGTTGGCCCCGCATTTGAAGCCGTTGGCCCTTATTCCAGTTTTGCAGGATATAACGACTTTTCCACTGTTATTCTTACGTTTCTTATGATGCTCGGCAGACTTGAGATCTTGCCTGTTCTGATCCTGTTTAACAGACGAACCTGGAAAAAAGTATAATATTTAGTTTATGCCCACACTGTAACAGGTGTGGGCATCCTTGCTTTCTTTACGTGTCAAGCAAGCAGAAAAATGATTTTTATCGGCGTAATAGCCAAATCAGAGCGCCGTTTTTTGGCAATTACAGAGAAAATCCGTATTTTGTGAAAGAAATCCAGGATATTTCTTGACTTTTTTGTGAACGTGATTTATAATATATGTGAATCGGCAGAGTCTCGCAGCGACTTTGCCAACTATTATCAGGAGGATATTATGAAAAAACTTCTTGCAACAATTCTTGCAGCTTCTACCGTGCTTTGCATGGCTCCCGCCTTTGCAGTAAGCGCAGCAGAGGCTCCCGCGATCACCCTAGACGGCGATGTTTCCGAATGGGAAGGTCTGGACACGATCGTTACTACTCTCGACAGTGGTGCAAAGTACACTTACTACGGTGTCGTAAACGAAGAAGGTCTGTACGTGGCGGTAGACGCGTATACTACCGGCTTTGACGCCAGCGCTGAAGGCGACTGGTGGAACAGCCCTAATCTTGAGTTCTTCGTAGGTCCCTACACCGGTGACCAGAATCAGAGATGGGTCAGCTGCACCAACAAAGAAGGCGGTTGGCGTAAGGAGGGCAACGTAACCGACGCTGCCGTCACTTATGAGGCTGTTGAAGGTGACGTTTCCAACCACTTCGTGATTGAGGCGTATATCGCCAGAGCACAGCTGGAGGACGGTTGGTTCTACGCGGACGGCTCTATCCGCGTTGGTATGGCAGTTGATACCAACAACTCTCCCGACGGCAAGGGCGCTTATATCACCCCTGCTGGCACGCACGAGAGAAACAACAGAACCCTTGTTACCTCTACCGGTGTTTATGCTTGCTCCGAGACCGGTAACATCTCTGCTACCTACTACAAGGCTCCTACCGTTGATTATCCCGCAACCATCGGCGAGGATTCCTACGAAGCGCGTTGCAGTTTCGACGGCAATGAAAAGTTCGATGCAACCATCGAAACCCTGATCAACGGCTCTCTGCTGATGTCTGAAGAGAAGGTTACTTCTGTATCGGTCACCAATAACTTCGGCAATTGGTACATCTTCAAATGGACCGGTACCATGACCGCTAAGGAAGCAGGAGAGTACACTCTGATCGGTCGCAAGATCGACAACGGCTTTACCATGTTCGTAGACGGCGTGAAGGTTTACGAGTACTGGGGCGCATCTCACTGGTTCGACGGTGCTGATGATCGTCTGGTATCTAACGACGCTAAGTTCACTTTGGCCGCTAACGAGACCGTAGACGTTGAAATCTACTTCCTCGAGCTGGGCGGCGGAGACGCTCTCGAGATCTATGCTACCACTACTCCCGACGATACCAACTCCGGTAAGAACATCAACGAAGCGTTCACCTTCGACCTGACCAAGCAGCACTACTCCACCGATAAAGGTAAATGGGCGAACGATTTGGTAGGCCGCGGAACCGGCGGAAACGGCTCTCAGTGCATCGAAGAGAACTTTAAGTTTGACTCTTCTATCAACAAATTGCTGGAAGCTATGGTGAAAGGCGATACCAAAAACGTTGCAACCCTCGAGGCTGCTCTGATCAGCGAAGATGGCTACGTTGTCGAGTACTCCGGCTGGCTGGTTCCTGAAGTTACCGGCGAATACACCTTCGGCGCATACGACGTTGACAACGGCTTCATGATGGAGATCGGCGGCGAGCGTGTGTACGAAATGTGGGCAGGTTACTCCTGGAACGATGGTGAACAGGACGGCAGAGCGCACGGCAACACCTACACCGAGACCGTTACTTTGGAAGCAGGCAAGGCTTATCCTTTCAAGGCGTACTTCCTGGAAACCGACGGCGGTCAGGTTCTGAACATGAACTGCTCGGTTGAC
The DNA here is from genome assembly GCA_017451585.1 of Clostridia bacterium. GTDB lineage: Bacteria > Bacillota > Clostridia > Oscillospirales > CAG-272 > CAKSQF01. The sequence continues at coordinate 8,207 of JAFTOC010000014.1, read as the reverse complement.
GGCGGCGATAAGATGTCCCTGAATCATGCGTTCGTATTCTACGCCGAGGATCCTACCGCTACTCCCGATACCAACCCCGGTACCGACACTCCCGCCAAGACCGGCGACGCGATGGTTTACTCCGTAGTAGCAGCCGTTGCAGTTCTGTCTTTGGGTGCGGTTGTCGTTTCCAAGAAGCGCAGAATCGCTGAATAAATCAAATTCAAGCTCCGTTAAATTTGCTGCGAACTACTGACAGAGCTTCTGAACCAAAAGAACCTCTCCGATCGGAGGGGTTCTTTTGGTGTATTTCACCAAATCCGTTCTGTACACTTTGTTGAAAACAGAGAATATTGGAATCTTCAAAAGAAAATCGGTCAAAATTATTGACTTATTTGTGAACATGAGATAAAATAGATGTAAACAGATATCGTTTCTGAAATTTTTATTCAAGGAGGTTTATCCTATGAAAAAGTTCATTTCCGCTCTTTTGGCGTTGCTTACCGTTCTTTGTTTGGTTCCTATGATGGCGGTATCCGCAAGTGCAGCTTCTGCGATCACCGTTGACGGCGATCTGTCTGATTGGGAAGGCGTTCACACCCTCAGCGTTGTGGGCTCCGGCGATTGGGAAGGGAAGAAGGTCACCATTTACGGCATTTTGGGTGAGGACGGTCTCTATCTTGCTGCCGACGCCTATCACGCAACCTTTGAGACCACCAAAGAACCGTGGTATGAAAACACCAATTTTGAGTTCTTTATCAATAAAAACGGCAACGGTGATAACCAGTGCTGGGTTTCCGCAAAGGGGTATACGGCTGACAATCCTGCCCCCACTACCAGTCACGATAAGATGGTCGCCAAGATGACCAACGAAAAGGTTGGCGATCTCAACCACACCGTTGTGGAAGTATTTATGGCGTACTCCGATTTCGATTTCCTGTCCACCGGCGAGGACGATTTCCTGCGCATCGGCGTAGCATGGAAGACCGTCGGTGATATCAACAACAACGGCGAGGCTGCAGGTGGCGGCAACGACGAGTATTGGGTTCCCAAGCTGACATGGCCGAGTAACGCCGACAAGGCTCACGTTACCGCAAACGGTATCTTCAACCGAAACGGCGAAGCTTTGGAAAACACCGAGGTTGTAGGTGCCAAAGAAGCTACCGAGGATGAAGAAGGCTATACCGGCGACACCGTGTGCAAGGATTGCGGCGCAGTAGTCGCCAAAGGCGAGACGATTCCCGTAAAAACGCCCGCGCCCGATACCAACGTTCCTTCTACCGGTGACGCACTCAATATCGCTTTGGTTCTGTCCGTAATCGCATTGGCGCTTTCCGTATCTTTGGCTTTTAAGAAGCGCACTGTTACCGAATAAGATGTCCGTCTGCCTTTTCGATTAAAACCAATCCGGCGGATTCTACACACAACTCTCCTCCAATCGGGGGAGAGTTTTTCATTGGCGAAATCATGCAACCGTTCGGACGCTTTGAAAACGGTATTGACTTTTGCATAAAAACCGTGTACAATATTGACAGAGGCACCGACGCGGTGCCAAAATGAAAAGGAGAACGACCTATGAAAAAGAGTATCACTGCGCTTTTGACTTTAGCAATGATCGTCTGCGTGATTCCTGCGCTTGCGGTATTTGCCGAAGAATCCCAGGAGGCGATTCCCGAGCTGGTGGAGGTTTCCACCGCTGACGAATTGCTGGATTATATTCGTCTTGCCAATGATGAAACCGCCAAGAATGCCAATGCCACCGCCGGCAAAACGCTGTCGATCGTGGAAGACGTTGATCTTTCCGGTAAGACCTGGGAGCCGCTGACCCGCTGGCTCGGTACGCTGGAGGGCAACGGGTACACTCTTTCCAATATCAATTATTCCACCGATGCCGCAGAGGAAAACGTGGGAATCGTTGCGAAATTGGTTACCAATAACGATAACATCAAGGGTGCGATCTACGATCTGACCTTGCAGAATTGCACCGTTACCGCTACCAACGCCGAAAAGGTGGGCGGCATCGCGGGTATGACCGACCGCGGCAGGATCGAGTCCTGCAAAGTCGATTCCTGTACGGTCACCGGCGGTAAGATCGTGGGCGGTATCGCGGGCAGAACCTCCTACGCGTCCGATGACATAGGCGGTGAGCCTTATCTGCTGTTGACCGAGAACACCGTCAGCGCTACCACGGTCAAGGGTACGGAGATCGTAGGCGGCCTGATCGGTTTGATCCGCAGCGATGACGTGACCTACGACATTACCGGTTGGTCTGTGGACGGCAATACGTTGGACGTTGCCGACGGGGCGCAGAAGGGCGAGGTTTACGGTGCGGCGCAGAAGTGCTATGTGCTGGACGCTGATTTCCTCCGCCGGTATGCCGATGACGGCGCTCTTTTGGAAGAGATCTCTCAGGATGATGGCGAAGACGAAACGCCGGCAGGCACTACCGAACCTTCGGTTACCACGGATCCCGCAATTTCCACTACTCCCACTACGACAACCGAGACTTTGCCAACGGTGAACACACCTGCGGTGAACAGCGGTGCATCCGAGGAAAATCTGCCGGACGCTTCGGATGCCATCGGTGCCAAAGACGACGGCTCGGTTCTGCCCATTGTGATCGGCGTAGTTGCCGCCGTTGCGGTGATCGCCGTAATCGCAGTCGTTGTCATGAAAAAGAAAAAACAGTAAATGAAAATATCCTCTCCGCACGGAGAGGATATTTTACGTTACGCTACAGTTCTTCTGCTTCGTGCGCCTTGAAGCCCTCGCCCAGCACCTCGCTGGCAGGGCTGACGATCAGGAAGGCGGACGAGTCTTCGGCTTTGACGATGTCGCGGATTTTGGGAGAAAGCTGCTTGCGCGCCACGCACAGCAGCACCCGCTTGGGTTCACCGGTGTAAGCACCCTCACCCTGCAAATAGGTGACGCCGAGATCCACTTCTTCCATGATGCGCTTGGCAATCTCGTGAGGGCGTTCGGTGACGATATAGAAGAGAGTGCCGCCTTCGGCGCCGTACAGCACTTTATCTACCAGCACGCTGGCGACCACCAACGCTACTGCGGCGTACAATGCAGGTTCGATCCCGCCCATAACGGGGATCGTGAACAGTACGACCGTAATATCGATAGCCATAAAAATCGCGCCCGTCCGCAGATGACGGAATTTGCGTCGCAGAAGCTTGACGACGATATCCATGCCGCCCGTGGTTCCGCCGCTGCGGAAGACGATGCCCATGCCGATAGACAGTCCCGCGCCGCCTGCCAGTGCCGCCAGCATGGTGTTGTCGGTCAGGCGGGGCTGATCTGCCATCAGCCGTGCGATCACGTCTACCATCAGAGACGAGATCACCGTGGTGTATACTGTGGACAACAGGAATTTGCGTCCGAACACGATCGATCCGATGATCAGCAGGGGGATATTGAGTAGCAGGATCCAGGTGCCGGTCGCCAAAAAAGGCGCCAGGCGGTTGAGCATGATGGCAATACCGCCTACGCCGCCGGGCGCCAGGCTGTGCGGATCCAAAAACAGCGCGATCCCTGCCGAATACACTGCCGCTCCCACGGTGAGTCCTATGATTTTTTTGAGCATATTTTCTTGCGGAACCCTTCTTGAAAGAAGGGTTCCACACCTCCCAAGAACTTTTTGGAAGCCCCGCAAATACTTGCGGGGCAGGTTGTAATTATAGTCAGTATATGCAGAATATCGATCCCCATCCCCGCCCGACGAGTATTCGTCGGGCATATAGGAAGTTCTTTGATCCAAACTTTCTTTCAAGAAAGTTTGGCGGGGAAGGTAGGGGCAGAGCCCCTACGGCAGCGCCCCAACTGTATTTAATTTTCTCTCGGTGTAATTCTGGGTACCCAGGGGCAGGGGAGATCGGGGGCGCGATAGGTAGGAGCCGCCCACTTCACGGCGTTACGGATGACGGCCTGCACGTCGGGAATGTAGTAGGTGGGGTAGGTTTCGTGACCGGGCTGGAAGTAGAAGATCTTACCGTGTCCGCGCTGATAAATACAGCCGGAGCGGAAGACCTCGCCGCTGTCGTACCAGCCGATCAGCAGAAGCTTGTCGGGCTCGGGAATGCCGAAGGGCTCGGTGTACATTTCCTCGTGGGGGATCTCGATATAACGGTCAAGACCGGCAACGATGGGGTGGGAGGGATCGCAGATCCAAAGGCGGCAGAAGTCACCGTCCTCGCGCCAGTTGACGTTGCAGGTAGTGCCCATCAGATAGCGGAAGGGCTTGGAGTGGTGTCCGGAGTGCAGAACGATGAAGCCCATTCCCTTCAGCACGCTTTCCTGCACGCGGCGGGCAACCTCGTCGGGCACCATATGATGCGCCATATGTCCCCACCAAATCAGAACGTCGGTATCGTCCAGCACGTCCTGGGTCAGTCCGCACTCGGGATCGTCCAGCGTCACGGTGCGCACAGAGATCTCGTCGGAGCGCAGAAAATCGGCGATGGCGGTGTGAATACCGTTCGGATAGATCTTCTTCACATTCTCGTCGTGCTTTTCGTGCACGAATTCGTTGAAAACTGTAACTTTGATCATAGAAGCCTCCTGATCTGTGTCGGCGGCGAGCCGACGGTCAATAATTCGTTGCCAATATTGTAACATATTTCCGCGATTCTGTCAAGAGCGTGAAAAAATATCTTGCAATCGCCGCCGCTTTGTGCTATAATAAAACCGTATTTTTGAAAATCCCCCCAAAAGGAGCATTATACATGATCAAACTTACTAAGACCGGCGTTTTCTATGAAAACGGCAGCATTTCGGACAAGTCTTGCCTGTCCGCATCCGAAGCCAAAAAGAACACGATGGCGTATTCCATCCTCACTTCCCACAACACCTCGGGAAGTGACGAGCGTCTTAAGATCAAATTCGACGCCATGGCGTCCCACGACATTACCTACGTGGGTATCATCCAGACCGCCCGTGCGTCGGGTCTGAAGGAATTCCCCTTGCCTTACGTCCTTACCAACTGCCACAACTCCCTGTGCGCCGTTGGCGGCACCATCAACGAGGATGACCATATGTTTGGACTCTCTGCCGCACAGAAGTACGGCGGCATCTTCGTGCCCCCTCACCAGGCAGTCATTCACTCCTATATGCGTGAGTCCTTCGCAGGCTGCGGAAAGATGCTGCTGGGCTCTGATTCCCACACCCGTTACGGTGCCATCGGCACCATGGCGATCGGCGAGGGCGGCCCCGAGCTGGTGAAGCAGCTGCTGGGCAGAACCTACGACATTGCTTACCCCGATGTCATCGCGGTGAAGCTGACCGGTAAACCCCGCGTAGGCGTTGGCCCTCAGGACGTCGCTATCGCGCTGATCGGCGCGGTCTTCGCGTCCGGTTTCGTCAAGAACAAGGTGCTGGAGTTCATCGGGGACGGCGTTCACAACCTGCCTATGGAGTTCCGCAACGGTATCGACGTGATGACTACCGAGACTACCTGCCTTTCCTCCATTTGGGAGACCGACGAGCAGACCCAGGCATACCTCGCACTCCACGGCAGAGCGGATGACTACAAAAAGCTTGCGCCCACCTCTCCCGCTTACTACGACGGCATGGTGGAGATCGACCTTGACAAGGTGGAGCCTATGATCGCGCTCCCCTTCCACCCCTCCAACGCATACACCATCAAGGAATTTCTGAAAAATGCCCCCGAACTGCTGGCAAAGTGCGAGGCAGACGCGGTCAATCAGCTGGGCATCCCCGAGGGACGGCTGAATCTGCAGTCCAAGTTCGTGGACGGCAAGTTTTACGTGGATCAGGGCGTGATCGCCGGCTGTGCGGGCGGTACCTTTGACAACCTCATCGCCGCCGCAGACATTTTGCGTGGTGCGTCCACCGGTGCGGGCAAATTCTCGCTCTCCGTATATCCCGCTTCTCAGCCCGTAATGCTGGAGCTGATCCGTGCGGGCGCCGCAGCAGACCTGATCTCGGCAGGCGCGACCCTTCGCTCGGCGTTCTGCGGTCCCTGCTTCGGCGCAGGCGACGTTCCCGCCAACGGCGGTCTGTCCATCCGTCACTCTACCCGTAACTTCCCCAACCGCGAGGGCTCCAAGCCCGGCGACAACCAGATCGCGGCAGTTGCTCTGATGGACTCCCGCTCCATCGCCGCAACTGCGGCAAACGGTGGCGTACTGACTCCCGCCACCGAGCTGGACGTGTCCTACACCACCCCCTGCTATCACTTTGACAAGACTGTTTACGACAATCGCGTCTACAACGGTTACGGAAAGGCAAAGCCCGAGACCGAGCTGGTCTTCGGCCCCAACATCGCCGACTGGCCCAAGATGAACGCGCCCGCCGACAATCTGCTCCTGAAGGCTGTCACCATCATCAACGACCCCGTGACCACTACCGACGAGCTGATTCCCTCGGGCGACACCTCCTCCTACCGCTCTAATCCCGAGAAGCTGTCCTCTTTCGCGCTGTCGAGAAAGGATCCTGCCTACGTAGGCAAGGCGAAGGCGGTTCGCGCCGCCGAGGCTGACCGTCTCGCCGGCAAACACATTGCCGAGCTGGACGAGGTTTACAAGGCAGTAGCCACCGTCAGCGACGTGCCCGCCGATTCCATCATGCTGGGCTCGGTGGTCTGCGCGCTGAAGCCCGGCGACGGCTCCGCCCGTGAGCAGGCGGCGTCCTGCCAGCGCGTGCTGGGCGGACTTGCCAACATCGCGCAGGAGTACGCCACCAAGCGATACCGCTCCAATCTGATCAACTGGGGTATGCTTCCCCTGACCTATAAGGGCGATCTCCCCGTGGCAGTGGACGACTACATCTTCATCCCGAACATCCGCGACATCCTCGCCTCCGATGCAGTGGAAGTGCCCGCCTACATCATCCACGACGGCGCGGCGACCCCCTTTACCTTCCTGCTGGAAGCACTGCCTGCCGGCGACCGCCAGATCCTGCTGGACGGCTGTCTCATGAATTATTATCGGAATAATTAAATAAATTTGGAACCCTTTTTGAAAAAAGGGTTCCAAACCTCCCAAAAACTTTTAGAAAACGCCGCGAATAGGCTGACACGCAATAAGGATGCTGAACCCCGATAGACCATGTAAAAGTCTATCGGGGTTCTGGTTGGGCGAATAAGAATTTGTCCAACTGTTGTTTTATTGTTTCTTTTCAAATATATCGAGCAAATGACCGGACAATCCAATCATATCAGAACGCTCACAGATGGAGTAAATGTATTCGGTATAGCAAGCAAATTCTTCATCAGACATTGACAACAATAGTTCTCTCATTGCTCCCGATATCATTTCTGTTCCCACTAAATGAAGGCGATGTACATCAAAGCCACTCATAAGAGCATTGATATCTTCAATTCGGTAAAAGGAAAGGTGTTTGTTCTTGTTTTCCTTAAATCTCCAATTTGAAGAGATAATCTTTTCTCTTGCCTCTGCTTCGTTGATATGACCATTTCTAAAGAAATAATTTATTACAGTCATTTCGTTTAAGATATATGCCATAAAAACTATTCCATTAGGCTTGGCCACCCTAAGTGCTTCACTTACCGCTGCTTTTCTCTCAGTGTCAGCAGAAAGGTGGTACATCGGGCCAAGATGCAGAACAATGTCATACTCGTTATCATTCAGCATATGGAGGTTGACCGCATCCCCCTGGATAATCGTGACATCCTCCCCAGGCAAAGTCTTTTCTTTGAACTCCTCAATATTCCCCTTCACCAATTCAACCGCATGAACAGTGTATCCATTTCTCGCAAAGTAGTGGGAGTATCGACCTGTACCTGCTCCGACCTCCAAGATTTGCATTCCCGGCTTAAGGTATCTCTCAATATAACGAATGGTGGTTATAAATTCAACCTGTCCGAAGCGGGTTAGAAGTCGGTCATCTTCGTTCCACTCACTATAATAATTCTCTAATATCTCTTTTCTATCCATAATAGTAACTCCAAATTCTTTCTTTCGGCTGCTTTATCGCAAGTTTCGCATTTGTAGTGCAAACGCATCGGGTAAAGCCCCGTACCCATTATTCCTCTGAATATAATTCATCGTAGTACCAACGCGTGGGATTTTCGTAGATGTATTTAACCGTTTCTTCATAATCTTCACGCCCTCGAAGAATGTGTTCATGAAAGGATGTTTGAAACAGTTTGTCGATGGGCTTGACTTCTTTACACTTTCTTGTTGTCAATGATTTATACGCACAAACTACATCCATCACCGTAGGGCGGGGGTGGTAGTTGC
>JAFTOC010000013.1 GCA_017451585.1 Clostridia bacterium | reverse complement strand
TCAGAGAGAAAAACTCTCCGGAATCGTCAGCGTTTTTTGCATTTTTTCTCAATTTGTTTCACTGCAAAACTTCGTTTGCTTAAATCGCATGAAAAAAGGAGCTTCGCTTGATACGAAACTCCCTTTTGTCTTCAGTCTGACCACTTGCATCGCAAGTGGTTTTCGTTTCATTGACAAATTACTCGGTTTATGCTATACTGAAGCCAAGAAAGGTAAACTCATCTTCATCAACACGGCAAAAGAAGGAAACGTAATATGGGACATTTTGTTGAGTTGTGTATGGAATTGCTTTTTGGGCTTTCGAAGGGTTCTCCTGAGAAAATGCCCGAAATAGAATACACAGATTGCTTTGTGATAAAACATCCTCGTAAAAAGACACTTGCTAGAATTTGCGCTACGCTGGTTTCGATTATTGTTTTTTCATTGCTTTGGGCTTTCATTAAATATGAAACACGGTATTTGTATGCTATATTTGTTGGTTTAGGCGTTGTGCTGCTGTCATTATCTGCATATGCTTTTTCTTTTCAGTGCAGTGTCGATGATGGCGAACTGCTGCGTTCTTCCTTTTGGATATTTAAAAAGAAGATACTTTGGAAAGACGTTTCGTGTGTAAGAGTGTTGGAAGAATCAAACGAAAAAACGGTTACGATTGCGTTGTATAATATGGCGGGCAGATGGATGATTGATTTTAACACTGATATGGAAAACGCATGGTATGTAATAAAGATGGCGGAGTATCAAGCGATATGTATTCAGCAAGAGCGAGATCATCCGATTGATAAATTGGGCCGTTTGTAATAGATAGCGTTGTTTGCTGAGTGATGGAGAAAAGCATGAAATACAACACCGTGAAGATCATGACGATGATCATGATTGTGATATCTTCTTTGATAACTGTAGCGATGGCGATATTTACGGTACTGGCGGGAGTTATCGTCAAGGCCATACCTCCCGTTGCTGTTTTGTTACTGACTACCGTCTTTTGGGTGTGGACGGACATTCACTACCTGAATTGCTACGAATGGTTGAAAGATAAATTGTACGAAACGGTGCAACCTAATGCCAAGCTAAAAAACAAATCGCTCATTTTGATAGCGATCATGTCGGTTATATCCGTTTCAATGTGGTTGATTTTGTTTGTAACTGTAGTTTTATACCGGGTGTTTTTTGAATTTCAAATATATTTCTTGACCGTTGCCGTAGTAGCAACCGTATATGCAATCACTACGACGTTGGTGTTAAAAGCGTTACGGTATGAATTGATCGGTTAATATACCGGCTTCATCATCGCGAGGAGGTGCCCGAATGACTATGCTGATCACCGGCGGTGCCGGCTTTATCGGTAGCAATTTTATCTTTTATATAATGAAGAAATATCCTAACTGCCGCGTGGTGTGCGTGGATAAACTGACCTACGCGGGCAATCTGTCCACGTTGGAGCCTGTGCTTTGCGATCCAAGGTTTCGTTTCGTGCGGGGAGATATTTGCGACCGCCATCTGATCGACCGGGTGTTTTCCGTGGAACGCCCCGACGCGGTGGTCAATTTTGCCGCCGAGAGCCACGTGGATCGCTCGATAGACGATCCCGAGGTGTTTTTGCGCACGAATGTGCTGGGCGTAGGCGTGCTGTTGGACGCGTCCCGAAAGTACGGTGTAAAGCGGTTTCATCAGATCTCCACCGACGAGGTCTACGGCGATCTGCCGCTGGAATCGGCGGATTCTTTTACCGAGACGTCTCCGCCTGCACCGCACAGTCCTTACTCTGCGTCCAAAGCCTCCGCCGATCTGCTGGCGCTGGCGTATCATCATACCTACGGTCTGCCGGTGACGGTCAGCCGCTGTGCGAATAACTACGGGCCCTATCAGTACCCCGAAAAGCTGATCCCTTTGATGATCGCCTGTGCGCTGGAAAACCAGCCGCTCCCCGTTTACGGTGACGGACGGAATGTCCGCAGCTGGCTGTACGTGGAGGATCACTGCGCCGCCGTGGATCTGATCCTGCAAAAAGGCAGACCCGGGGAGATTTATAACGTGGGCAGCTCTGACGAGATCTGTAATCTGGAGCTCGTTAGGCGTTTGTTGGGGCTGCTGGGCAAGAGCGAGGAGCTGATCACCTTCGTTGCCGACCGCAAGGGGCACGATCGGAGATATTCCGTGGACGCGGGCAAGCTCCGCCGGGAGCTTGGATGGGCGCCCCAAACCGACTTCCGGGAGGGGCTGGAACGCACGGTCGGTTGGTATCTGAAAAGCGGCGATTGGTGGCGTCCGCTTTGGGAAGGCAGGACGGTATGAACCCCTTATTTATCTCCCACCCCGACTTTGCCGCGTTCTCTCCCCTTCCTGTTTTTCACAAGGAGCACGAGAAGATTCCCTACTCACATTCTGCGGCGCTCCAAAACAAACATATCCTCTACCGCCGCAGAGCGACCTTCGACGGCTTTTCCCGCGCCCTTTTGCGGATCACGGCAGACGATTACTACAAATTATATATCAACGGACGCTACGTCGCCGAGGGGCCTGCGCCCGGCTATCCCCACGCTTACTATGTGAACGAGATCGATGTCACCGACTACCTTGCGGAAGGCGAGAACGTCTTTGCCGTCCACACCTACTACCAAGGACTCTGCAACCGCGTGTGGGTGTCGGGGGATCTCAGACAGATGCTGTGGTGTACGTTGGAGCTGGACGGCAAGGTGGTGCTTGTCAGCGACGAGAGCTGGAAGTGCGCCTATCACACGGGCTATACTGCCTGCGGCAGGATTGGCTACGATACCGCCTTTGCCGAGTGCTGCGATTCCGGTGCGGCGGAGGAGAAGTTCTTCGAAAAAGACTTCGACGACAGCGGATGGGATTTTGCGAGGGTCAACACGGCGGGCGGATGGAGCCTGATTCCGCAGAAATCGGCGCAGATCACGGTCTATCCGATGTTGCCCGAGACCCGCGAGCGCACCGAGCGTGGGCTACTTCTCACCTTCCCTACCGAGGCGGTGGGGACGCTGGTCGCAAAAGCCCGCGGAAATCGCGGAGATACGGTGATCCTCCGCTACGGTGAGGAGCTGACCGCCGACGGTTCCGTACGCTACGAGATGCGCTGTAACTGCCGCTACGAGGAAAAGTGGATCCTGTCGGGTGGCGAGGATACCCTCCGACAGTTCGATTACAAGGCCTTCCGCTACGCCGAGCTGATCTTCCCCGCCGACGTGGAGATTGGAGACGTTTGGATGGAAGTGCGCCATTATCCTTACGGTCGGCGGTGCGAATTTACTGCGGACAACGAAAACCTGCGAAAAGTGCTGGAGCTGTGCGAAAACACGGTGAAATACGGCACGCAGGAGCAGTTTATCGACTGCCCGACCCGCGAAAAGGGTGCGTATTTAGGCGATATGATGGTGTCGGGCAGAGCGCAGGCGATCCTGACGGGAGATACGACCCTTCTGAAGCAGACGGCTGAGAATTTCGGCAGGACTTCCATCATCTGTCCCGGGCTGATGGCGGTGTCGGGATGCTCCTATATGCAGGAGATTGCCGACTATTCGCTGGAATACCCTGCGCTCATCGCGTGGATCTACTCTGTGGACGGAGATCTCGACTTCCTTCGCCGCGTCGAGCCTTGGGCGACGGGAGTGTACGAATATTTTAGGCGTTTTGAGAATGCCGACGGGCTGCTGGATCACGTCACCGAGAAGTGGAATCTGGTGGATTGGCCTGCCAACTTGCGGGACGGCTACGATTTTCCGCTGACCAATCCCGTGGGAGAGGGACTCCACAACGTCCTCAACGCTCTTTGGTACGGGCTGAAGCTGGCGATGGGCGAGATCTACGAAATTCTCGGGAAATCTGCCGATTTTGGGGTGGAAAAGACGAGATCCGCGTTTATCCACACCTTTTACCGCCCCGGGACGGGTTTGTTTGCCGACTCTGCGGGGAGCGATCACACTGCGGTGCATTCGCAGATCTTCCCGTTGCTCTTCGGCATCGGATGCGAGGACGGCGCGCTGAAACGGCGGTTGGTGGACTTTATCGCGACAAAGAAACTCACCTCTATGGGCGTTTATATGGCGTATTTTGCCCTTGTCGCCTTGAAAAGGGCAGGTGAGACGGCACTTTGCGAAGTCCTTGCCACCGACGAAGGGGCGTGGCTGCATATGCTTTCCGAGGGTGCGACGGTTACCTTTGAGGCGTGGGGAAAAGAGCAGAAGTGGAACACCAGCCTCTTTCACCCTTGGGCGGTGGCGCCGATCATCGTGTTCTGCGATGGGGTGAGAGTGTACTAATAGATAAATGAAGATAGAAAAACCACTGCGAAAGCAGTGGTCAGTCTGTATACAAAGTATATTTTTAAGACGGCATCAGCCAAGGAATAGGGTGGGGAGTCTGAGGGGAGGGGAAAAACTTCGGCGTTTGAGATGGTTTTCCCCTCCCCTCAGTATATCAAATGATTTTGTCTTCACTCTGACCACTGCGAAAGCAGTGGTTTTTTGAAAACTTACCTTGATTTTAATACAAATGTTCTCGTTGGGGTATACAAATACGATAATAGCTATTCTCTGGCGGTAGAATGATTACCGAAAATCTTTGTCAACGCGCCCACTACCGCTCCGATGAGCAGAGAGGAAATCACGGTTCCTTCGCGGACGCTGACCAGTCCGTGGAGAAAGATCAGAGAAATTGCGGCGGAGATCACTACCAACGTGCAGTCAAAGAGGATTTTAACCGTGTGAAACTTGATTTTGCATTTATCGGCTACCGCTATGATTACTCCGTCGCCGGGCAGTGGGATCAGATTGGTTCCGCAATAGAGATATACTCCCAGCGCCACTAATAGAATGCTCACTGCCAATAACATCAGTCTCAGGATATAATGGGATGGATCGGGAAACAGCGTAAGGAGCACATTGGAAAGATCAACCATTCCGCCAAAGAGAACTGAACAGGGTATCTCTAACAGATAGCGCTTTTGAAATTTACGCCTCAGCAGGAGGGCTTGGATCAGCACGAACAGAATATACAATCCTGCCGTGAACACCCCCATATCTGCCGAGAAAATCAGACTCAATGCATAGGGGATGCTGTTTACCGAGGTGACCCCTAATCCCGATTTCACCGAAACGGCGACCCCTAAAGAGAGGATAAATAATCCCATGAGATAGATAATGATCCGTTTGATTCGATGCTTCATCCGCACACCTCGTCAATGAGTCGCTGCAGCGTATCTGCCTCGGCGGTCAAACTGTCTACTTGGTTATCCGGCATAAATTCCAAAAGAAGGGGTATCTGCTTCTTAGGAGAGAATTCTTGAAGGATAGATAGGTAGACACGCCATTGTGCAATCCCCTCGGCAAGAGGATAGTGATCGTGTTCATCCCAGTGAAAGACATGGACGCCCTCGACATAGGGGGCAAGTGCCCTCAATGCCTGCATATTGTAGTGAAAATCCCGCTTTTCGTTGGGTTGCCAGTACATTCGAAGCGCGGGATGGTCTACTGCTTGCAGAAATTTCAGTGTACTGTGATATTCCTCGGTAAGGGTATGGTTGTGACACTCCAAACCAATACAGATGCCCGCATCTTCCGCCATTCGTGCAATTTCAGCACCTTGTCTTACCAGATCATCCCATATTCTGCCCGCGCATTGGGGCAGATAACGGTCATATGCCCATACCCGCACGATGGGTGCGCACAGCGCCGATGCGGTTGTAAGAACCGAGGCGAACTGCTCCACGGGTGTTACACCGATGCGAAAGTAGGAACCGTAGGAGGAAACACGAAGTCCTGTAGCTTGGGTCAATGCCAGAACCCTGCGGGCTCGCTCCGGATCGCCCGGAGGCAGATGTACGTCACCGCCCCACTCGATGGAAGATAGCCTCGCACGGGTGGCGGCTCTGATGATCTCTTCGGGGGACAGTTTTCGAAAAGAGACCGATACCAGTCCTGCTGTGAACGTCATATTCACCTCACGCAAGATCGGGCAGCATATCTGCCGTGATTTCATATTGCAGAGGTTTGCCTGCGGCAAATCTGCGATACTCCTCCAGCATATATTCACCCATCCGAAGTGTCTCGCTCCCTAAGCTGCCCGCAATGTGGGGCGTAAGGATGGCATTGGGCAGGGTAAACAGCGGGCTGCTGCTATGCGGCGGCTCGGGATCGGTGACGTCCAGCAATGCCACGAGGTCGGAACGCTCGCTGAGGATGCGGCAGAGGTCGTCCTCCACCACCTGCGCGCCCCTCCCCGTGTTAATGAATGTGGCATTCTCTCGCATTTGCGAGAAGAGGCGGTAGTCGAACATTCTTCGGGTGGAAGGAATGTTGGGAACATGATTGGATACCACCATGCAGGTAGAGAAAATCTCCTCAAGTGTCGCTTTTTTGGCTCCCAGCGATAGCGCGTCCTCGTGGGAAAGGTGGGGATCGTACACCAGTACCTCCACCGAGTAAGAACCCAACAAACGACAGACTGCCCGTCCTACCATACCCGCGCCGACGAGCCCTATACGGATGCCGTAGTTGCCGGGATAGGATGCCGCGATCCGTCTTGTGGCGTCGATCTCTCCTTTGCTGTATAGCGCAGATGAGCGAAAAAATCCCTTGGACGCAAGCAAAATCTGACTCACGGTAAACTCAGCCACGGGAATTGCATTGGCGGCGTAGGCAGAGCTGATCTTGATCCCACAGTTGAGAAAGGGCTCGGCGAATCGCTTGACCGAACCGGCGGCATAGAAGATCGCACGGAGATGGGGAAAGTGCCGTTGGATATCCTCAGAAGAGAGGGGCGGCATTCCCCAGGTGCTGAAAATATATTCTGTCTCTGACAGAGGAGTTTTTTCGCAGATCAAGTCCGCGGATGTGATGACGTCCGGTAGCATTCCTGCTTCTGTTTGCAGCTGTGAGATCACTTCCCGCGAATAGACCCGTCCGATGGCATGGGGATCGCCCAGAAAAATACTTTGCATAGTATCTGCCGTCCTTTTATAGCGTTGGTTCTATTGTATCATAATTCAAATTGCAATACAATTGCAATTTTGAAAAAATATATTGCAATTGCGATCAAAATGTGCTATGATATTTACAAGAGGGGGGAGTGCGATGAGCGAGCTGTTTGGTTTCAGTAACGACAGACTGTGGGTGCATCACAAAAGGGACGAGATATCTTGTGAATCTACGCTGTATATGCACGCCCACGATATGTTGGAGATCTATTATTTGATTTCAGGAAATGTGGAATTCTCGGTGGAGGGCAATCGCTATGCGCCCGGGCCGGGAGATATTATGATTGTTCGTTGCGGGGAAACCCATAAAATTCAGGTTTTGCCCGGTGTACCGTACGAGCGTATTACCGTTCATTTGGCACCGGATTATTTGGAGAGATTCGGCTCCGGATATGAGAAATTGCTGGAACCGTTTCTTCTTCGGAGACTGGGCAAAGAAAATCAGTATCGGCAATGCGATTTTGAAAGTGTTCATGGGTGCTCCTGCCTGTTGGCGATGGTGAGAAACACTCGGGAGGGACTACCCAATGTGCCGGGGATAGAGGCGAATCTGTTGGTGTTTTTGAGCGAGTTATATACAGTTTATCAGCACCGCGAGCAAGGCGAAGAGGGAGAAGAAACCAAGGGATCCGATGCACTTTCGGCGGAGTTGATCCATTACATCAATCACAATTTATTTGCTCCGCTTTCTGCGGCATCTGTCAGCAGAGAATTTCACATCAGTGAAGCCCATATGAACCGCATCTTTCGGAAAGCGACCGGTTCCTCTTTGTGGAAATATATCCGAGTGAAACGTCTGATTGCGGCACGAAATAAGATTTGTAAGGGTGCTCCTGCGCAAAATGCCGCTATCGCTTGCGGATTCGGAGATTACTCTGCCTTCTTTCGTGCTTATAAGGCGACGTTTGGGACTACCCCGCAAGAGGATTATAGAAAATCCAACCGTGTCTGAAACAGAGCAAAAGACAAATGAACGGAATAGAAAGGAAATATACAATGAAATTACAAACCCAACGCTTATTGATCAGAACTCTGCGCACAGAGGATTGGAAGAGTCTCTCCCATATTGCGGAGGACTTCAGAAACTCCGCATATGCCGTTTACGATATGCCTCTGCCTGTAGAGGAGACGGAAATCAAACCCTTATGTGAGCGGTTTGCAAGCTCCGGCTTGTGGTTTGTCGTTGTGCTGGACGGCGAGGTGATTGGCTATATTTGCTTTCACGAGGAGGACGGCAGCTATGATCTCGGCTATTGTTTTCACTCTGCCTGTCAGGGCAACGGTTACGCCCGCGAGAGCTGTCGGGCGATGATTGAATATCTGGCAAACAATCGAAACGCCAAGGTGTTTACTGCAGGGACGGCGCTGAACAATCAACCGTCATGCAAGTTACTGCATAAACTTGGTTTTGTTCTTACCGCCACCGAAACCTTGTCGTTTCACAAAGACGAGGCGGGAAACGCTATTGCTTTTGAGGGTGGAATCTTTCGGAAGGAGTTGTTGGGATAAAGTGCGGTACCATCAATAAGAGGTAAAATTGATTGTCGGTTCTAACGCGCTCTTAATGCATCATTGGGAGCTTTCGATAGCATATTTGCCAAAATCGACTGTAGAGAAAAGTGAAAAAATAAACTCGACAAGGCTCTGTCGAACCTTGTCGATTTTATGTAAGGACTATAAAAAAGATATTTTTCAGTTTTTGCGTATGAATTCGAACTCTTACATAGTCTTTTTGCTTTTAGTGATATTCCGTCTTCGACGGAGTGATATTTTCTCTTTGAGAAAGTGATATTGAAACCTGCGGTTTCAGTGATATTATATTCGCCTCTAAAACTGCCCGAAGGGCAATATCACTCGGCGTTAGCCGAATATCACTG
>JAFTOC010000012.1 GCA_017451585.1 Clostridia bacterium | reverse complement strand
TATTTATTTGCTATAATATAAATGACCGAGCGAGAGTGGCCGGAGTCTGCATTTGCAAGGCTGGCGCTATGACGACCTCGGTCAACAAAGATGACAGAGCGAGAAGCTTTCGGGTCTGCATGCGCGGCTGGGGCTTTAACGACCTCTGTCATTTTTATTAAAAATAGAATTTCGACCTTTAATTGAAATTGAGACCGATTTCAAAAAACTCATCCGCTTTTTGACCTACCTCATCCGTGTATCCTTTATACCTATTACTCACAAAAAGAAGTGCCCTTCAGGGGCACTTTCTTTTTGGAGATAGATTTGGAGGGAATCGAACCCAAGCGATCTCCCGTCGCCTGCTCCAAAAAGAAGTGCCCTTCAGGGGCACTTTCTTTTTGGAGATAGATTTGGAGGGAATCGAACCCAAGCGATCTCCCGTCGCAAGCTGCAACGCAGACGCCCTTACGGGCTTTCTGCCTAAGACGCCACCTGCGGTGGCTTTTTGCCCACAACATCCCCTTCGGGGATGTTTTCTTTTCTCATCCCACTGCTCCGCTTTTTGCTTTATCCAAAAAAATGTTCGTTTTTTCTTGACATCCACCGTCGGGTGTGATAGAATAGACCTATATGATCGATCCCGGAGGCAATATGGATAAATTCACCGTTTTGCGCGGACATTTCGGTTATACGTCCTTCCTCGAATTGCTGGAGGTGTCGGGCGTTGGACAGATCAAAGCCCAACGCTACGGCGAGCAATTTCTGGAGGTCATCGAGGCGTATCTGAATTCGGTGGAGGAATTATGAAAAATAAACCAAACGAAGGAGCCGCAACCCATGATCGATAAAACGAAAAAATTCTGGACGGGCAGTTCTGCCGCTGACATTGACGAGTATCTTCGCCTTTATTCCGAACTGGACGAGCTGGACGTGCATCCGGTGATATGTCACTCCTGCGGAAAAGACGTTTTTGCCTTGAAGCTCCACGGCGACGAGGGTGTAATTCGCGTCACCTGCGCCGAGTGCGGAACGCAAAAGATCCTGCTGGACGGCGAAGAATTATGGCACGAGGTGCGCACGAAAAACGTCAAGTGTAAGCTTTGCGGATGTAATCATTACAACATTCGCATCGGATTTCACCGCCGCGAGAACGGTGACGTGAAATGGGTCTACAGTGGCGAGCGATGCGTGCAGTGTGAGGTACTCAGCTCCTACGCGGACTGGCCGGTGAATTACGGTCCTACCGCCGAGATGGAAAAGAATATTTGAAAAATACCGATAAGTATAAATAACAGCTGAAATCCCCCGATTCTACCAACGTTCGACCGGATTCTATTGCAATTTGCGCCGTGATCTGCTATAATGGTTTCAAACCAAGACAGGAGGACCCCCGATATGTCCGATAAATCCATGCTGGGTGAGCGCATCAAGGAAAGGCGAAAAGCCCTCGGCTTAACCCAAACGCAACTTGCCGAGCGACTGCACGTCACCAATAAAGCGGTCAGCAAATGGGAGACCGAAGACGCCAATCCCGACCTCTCGCTTCTGCCTGCCCTCTGCGAGGCATTGCAGATCAGCGCAGACCGGCTGCTGGGCATGGCACCTACCTCGGAGGATACCCCGACCGAACCCACGCCCGCGCCGATCGCGGAGCCCCCGAAAATGACGGGATGGGACAAGTGCAAATGCGGCTTTGCCGTCGCCGGCGTTGCCGTCACCGCTTTTCTTGCGTTCCTGTTTTTACTGTCCGCAATACTGGCACTGGATCGGAAGGAGGTCGCAAATTCCACCGGTAACGCCGACGATCAGCCGATGCTGATCGTCTTCTCCACCGTCCTGATGCTGGTGTTCAGCTTCCTGTGCGTGCGGCTGGTCAAGCGGCTGACCGTGATCCAGATGACCTTCCGACTCAGCAGATATACCAAGCTGCGTCAGCTTGCCGCAGAAAACGGGATGCGTCTCTACTACGATCTACCGAGAGAGCAGCAGAAGGATTGTATGCGCAATTTCCGCAAAACGGTGTGGCCGCTGTTTGTTCTGATGGGTTGCTGTATCCTTTTGATGGCGGTACTGTATGCCTTCCGATGGGCAATATGGTGGAATCCGTGGATCGACATTCTGCTCTACCTGCTGGGAGTCGGCGGAACCTACGGCATCGGGATCATTCTGTTTTTCGTGCGAAGATCCTACTTCAAATCCATCGGCATTTATATCTGAACTGACAAAATCCCTCCCGTTTCGAACGATCTCGAAACGGGAGGGATTTTTTTACAGCGCAAACTCCAACAACTCCGCGCCCACTTCCCTGCCGCGCAGTTCTACCGCACGGATCGTGCGGTTTTCGTAGGTGGTGTAGTAGTAGATCCCGCGGTCGGCGTTGATACAGGAGGAATAACGGGTGAACTCACAGCTTCCGTCCCCCAGGATCACGCTCCCTCGCACCATCTCCACCGCCGAGAGCAGGTGGAAGAACTGATTCACGCAAGCATCCTCGTCCGCAGGCTCGGCGGGACGGGAGTGGTGCAAGAGAAACGCCGCGCGCACGAAACGGGAGGGGGAGGAGGCGTCGCCCGGCAACCCGATGGCGCCCATCCCCGCGCCGAAGGGCTCGACGCCGTCGATCCCGCGCAGATAATTGCAGGGCGGAGCGGGCGACAGATGCAGATAGCGGCACAGATTTGCCCGATGAAAGGGAAACGGCGGCTCGTTAGTAAGCACATCCATGGGGTTATCGTAGATCTGCAGACCGTTTGCCGTAGGCTCCACCGCAATAGACGCGCCTCGGTCGGCAATATGCCAATGAAGAGGCGTAAGCGGCAGACTGTCGCTGAAAGGGATGTCCACCAATCGGGTTTTGGCAAGCAGATCCTTCGCCTCTGCTACCGTTCGGCAATGGCAGAGTAGCCATGGGATCAGCTCAAAAGGGCTTAAATTACGGCGCGATTCGGAGGGTTCGGGATAATAGTAAGCGTTTTGCGGGAAATTCAGCCCCGCAATACACAGACCGTGCTCGTTTGCCGCCTCTGCGTAGAGCGGATAACCGTCAGCAACCGTCGCCATGCCAATGATGGCGGGATGCTCGGTCATCGGCGCCTCACAGCGAAAGTGGAAGGGATACCCGCGCGGCGTGATCACCACCCGCTGACCGAAATCGTACTCCAGATCCAGATTCCGCCCGAAATAAAAATCTGCGGTGTTCATTGCAATGCTCGTACACATCAGACACACGCTCCTCGATTCAAATAGTGAGGATAGTATACGCAATCGGCGGAGCAATATGCCACCATCGGGATAAAATCCGCGACAAGCATAACGCTCCGCCAAGCCGATCCTTATGGTGGATCGGAACTATCAAAATTTAGTAAAGCCGAAATCCAAAAACGAATATTCGATGTTTTCTACGGTAATAAATTCCTTCAGACAAGTGATCAAATCACAAACGCCCTGTCTGCTTATTTCCATGAATTCGTTCTGCTTGTCGGTGGAACCGATGTATTTGATGCAATTCAAAGGGTAGCTATCGGTAAACTCCCCTGCCGTGATGGTTCCTCTGGCCTCGTAGAGCGGTTCGCCGGTATCTCTATAATAGTAGGAAGAAATATATTCATATTCGCCCGTATGATTTTTCGGAACCAGCAAATAAAAGTTTATGCTAAAGGTTTCATCTATAACGCTATGCAAGCAAAACTCTATAGTTTCGGTATCGCCCCAGTAATATAACGAAAAATCCTCCGAATCATGTCCGCCGTACTGATCGGCAGTTTTGGAATAATAACAATAATCGCCGTTAATGGTGCCGTTTTGAACAACGAAATTCTTCAGATATCCGTACAGATCTTTGGTTTCGGGCAATTTATCCTCGTTGTGATCGGTCGTTTGCGTAGTTGTATTTTCGGGCAATTCGTCCGTGCTTGTAGAAACGGTGGTTGTCGCAGGATCGGTAGCAGCAGACTGATGACCGCCGGTGCTCTTGGAGCCGAAGATACCGCTTTGCCACAGCAATACGGCCAACAGCAACACCGCAATGATCAAAACGCAAATGATTAATACACTCGATTTCTTTTTTTGGGGGGCTTCAGCCGGCAGATTGGCAACACCCGCATTTGCAGATGCGGGTTCGTTATCGGTCAATAAATTATCCGTAGAAATACCGAATACTTTCGCTAATGCAACGATGTTATCAAGAGACGGTTGCGTTTGTCCGGTTTCCCAAAGACTGATGCTCTGTCTGGTTACCCCCAATCTTTCCGCCAATTCATCCTGTGACAATTGATTTAATTTTCGATATTTTCTGATGTTGTCACTCAGCACAAAAATCACTTCCTTTTCATAAATTACCTTATCGTATTGTAGCATTTTCCAAGTCCGAACACAACAAAGTTTATTTGGAATCTTGTCAAGCAGCACTTGCATTTTGTCAAAATGCATCTGTCGGGCTTATTTTTACTGCGAATTTGCCCGCAGTCTACTATTTCTGCTGCTAATAATTATAGCATATACCCCTCGTTTGTGCAAGCGACAAGTTGAAAAGTACCCCGAGAAATCTCATGGAGTATTTTGTTGGCTCCCCCCTATCTGGGCAGGAGCAATCCCGACTACGTCAGGCTTGCATCGAACCAATGCGTAGAGAACCAACAAAAAGCAGATCGCGAATGCGGTCTGCTTTTCGTTTGGCTTCCCCTGTGGGAAGCTTACTTCCGGGGAGCGCTCGGGATGATTAAAACAGTTTCAGCAGGAACATAAACCCGGTCAGGATAATCAGGAAGGCAAAATTGAAGAGAGAGAACAGTCCCACGTAGTAACCGGTTTTGCCGGGATTGTGCTTGACGTACTCCCGGAAGGTGATCAGACTCGCCAACGACGCAATCAACGTGCCGACGCCGCCGATATTGACACCCACCAAAAGGTCGGCGTAATTATCGGTAAACTGGGACAGCAGGATCGCAGAAGGGACGTTACTGATGCCTTGACAGGAGATGACGCTGAACAGCAGAGTGCTCTTATTCAAAAGCATCGAGAACAGGTCGCGCACAACGCCGATCCGCGCCATGTTGCCTGCAAAGATAAAGAAGAACACGAAGGTGAACAGCAGACCGTAATCTACCATCTTCAACGCTTTTCTGTCCGCGAAGAGCAACACGACAGGGATCACGATCAAGCCGATCCAGTAGGGGATCCCGCGGAACACGATCGCAATGGAGAGCGCGAACAGGAGCAGATACAGAACCGTTCTTTTCGGGTTCAGCACGATCTTCTCGTCGGACAGGCTGAGCGGCTCGGACTTTACGAAAATGAGACAGCAAACGGTAATCATCGCCACCGAAAGAATAAAGGGCGGCGCCATGATCGCCATAAACTCCAGATTGGGAATCTCGAATTTGGAGTAGAGATACAGATTCTGCGGATTTCCAAAGGGAGTCAGCATTCCGCCCAGATTGGCAGCGATATTCTGCACAATGAAGGTGAACGCCATATACTTCTGCTTGCCCGTGGTCTCCAGCACCAGGTAGCCCAATGGCAGGAAGGTCAAGAGTGCCATATCGTTGGCGATCAGCATGGAGCCGATGAAGGTGATATACACCAGCGCCAGCACACTCATTCGCGCCGTTTTGAACAGCTGCACCACTTTTCTTGCCAGCATATAGAAGAAATTGATATTCTTCAGCGCGCAAACTACTGCCAGCACGCAAAACAGACAGGTGAGCGTTTTATAATCAAAATAATCTAAGTAAGCCTTATCAACGGGGACGATAATGCTCGTGACGATAGCGGCAATCAGCGCGATACACATCACGGCGTTTTTCTTAACGAACGCCCGACATTTCGTCCCGAAGGAAGGCGTTTCCACAGCAGTATTCATTAGTCGTTACCTTTCTCAGAGATTCTCGCCACGCGGATTCCGTTTCTGCGGCAATATATAAACGCAATCGCGCATTAAGTATAGCATTGTCGTCTTTCATTGTCAAGACAAATTATGGAATTATTATGATGTAAAATGGCTTGGCAAATCTATAAAGCGAGACATTTCTTCCGGTGCCGCAAGGCACACTTAGCAAAGAAAATTTTCGCATTCGCCAAGAGTTCTCCGGAAAAAGTATATCCTTATTCGCGTCCAAGCCGCAACAGCTCGTCACTACGCCTCTTAGCGCACCTCCCACGACGCGCGCTCCGTAGCGGCGACGCTGGGGAAGTATTCGCGGATGATGCGGCAGAGGGTACGGGCTTTTGCCATCAGCACGGGAGCGTCGGCAAAATAGGGATCGCCGCCCGATTCCGTCAACTTTTCAAAGATGCGGGCGCGATCCTCCGTGGGGAAGGATTTAGAATAGGCATCCACGAAATAAGCGTCGGCGGGGTTGGGCTCGCAGGCGTAGGTGTTGGACAGGTCACTCATTTCGTTGCCGCTCTCGTCGTGATAGGAGTAATAATAGGCGTCGTGACCGCCGGGGGTCAGGGTGATCCACTCGGCAAGGGCGTCGGGGTCGATTTTGTCGATGCGCCGCTCCATGACGTGCAGCAGCTCGTGGGCAAGCACGCGGACGTATTCCCCGTCCATCAGCTCCACGTTGAAGCCGATGACCATGGCAGTCCCGCGGGTGTTGGATAGTGCTTCCGCCGTGGTGATGCCCGCAGAGGTCAGAGGGGTGAATTTACCGCAGAGGTAAAGCTCCAGCACGGTATAATCGCCGTAGCACAGGTCGTCAAAGAAGCCGTCGGGATAGGCGGACAGCGCCTCCTCCAGTTGCAGGAGCGCGCGGTTCAGCTTGGTGGGATCGGTGACGGCAACGGTGCTGTAATCGCTTGCCACCTGATGGATCAGCGGCTCGGTGTAGATCACCGACACGCCCCACGTTTCCTTGATGCGGGCGGCGATCTCGGCGTTTTGCAGATCGGTCTCGGACGGAGTGAATTCGATGATCTGCGCCGCCTCGGCGTCGTGCGCGTAGCTCCAGCGGCAGAGCCGGGTATCGGTCAGCCTGCCGTCCTCGCCGTAGCTGCTGACGGTGAAACAGAACACGCCCTCCTCGGGAGAGTAAAAATGATCGTAGACGCATTCCCCGTCGGCTTCCAGCGCGGGATAGCGAAGGGCGTTCTCGTAATCCAGCACCCAATACGCGGAGCCGGCGCCGTCGTCGCGATAACGCTCCACCAAAAGGTGCTTTCCCTCGCCTGCAACGACCCAGGAAAAGGCATCCTCGCCTTGCACCTGATAGACGGTCTCCATATCGGCGGGATCGACGATGCGATTGGGATACTGATCGGTGTACAGACAGCCGCCGTTCCAATAGTAGCCCTCGGCACCCGCCAGCCGCGTGACGCCGCCGTCGGGGGTGACGGCGTAGATCTTCCCGTTCCCGCCGTCCCAGGCGGAGTAGTAGGTGACGCCTTCCCGATGTCCCATAATATAGCCGCCCTCGGCGTCGGGGACGGTGATCTGCTTCACCGACGAGCCGTCCAGCGCGACCTTCGTCAGCACCGGGGAGACGCCGGAATAGCACCAAAGCGTGCCGTCACCGGCAGGATCAACGGAAAAGCCCACCGATTGATCTCTGCTCTCGTAGCTGTAACGGAGATTCCCCGCCGGATCGTAGACTCTCGCCACGCAGGAGAGCTGATCGTAGAGGCACATCCTGCCGTTTTCCAAAAATACGGCGCAATATTCAGCGCCCGGAAGCGCCGCCGCCTCCGACAGCTTGCCGGTAGTGAGATTCAGCAGTCTGACGCAAGCATCCAGAGGGGCGCCGCTCTCGGAATCCCAGCGGGCGTAGGACAGCAGGATCCGATCCTTCCACCCCGACACCGCCAAAAGCTCGCCGCAGCTGCCGTCGATCTCGGTCAACAGCTCGATGTCGGAGCGTCCTTCCCAAGCGGGATAGGTCACCGGCTCGGCGGGGACGTCAGTCTCGGGAGGCAGTTCGGTCAGGGGAGCGGTGGTGGTCACTGTGGGGGGCTCGGTGGTGACCGCCGTCACATCCCGACCGTCGTCGGGGCGGCTCGTTGATTCGGTGGCGGTTTGGACGTACGCGGTTCGGCAGGCGGACAGCAGAAGCGCCGTCAGAAGCAATGCGGATACGGCTTGTAAGATCCGTTTCATCTCTACCTCCGTAAAAGTTCGTTGCTTCCATTATAGCAGAAAATCCCCGATTTGAACAGAGGTTTTTTCTGCTTTTTCATAAAATCGTACAGCCGTTTCCGTTCGAATCGCTTTCGTTACGAAAAATTCACACATTGCCTTCAAATTCCGTTATTTTTGGATTGAATCCGATGAAATAATATGGTATAATGTTCATAATGGGGAATTGTTCCGATTGCTTTTCGGACATTCCCAAATATCGTACGAAAGGTAAATTTCCATGAAAAGAACCAACAAACTGATGGCGCTGGGTCTGGCGGTGTTGCTGGGAACGGCTCCTTTGGCCGCCGTTCAGTTCCCCTCCTTTGCCGCGGAGAGCAGCATCCCCGACCAAGTGCTCTTCTCCTCCTCCTTTGAAGCGGACGACAAGGCTCCCAAGGAATCGGTGTCGGATAACGGCTACTACAACAATGTGGAAGCCTTCACCGTTACCTCCGAGCTGGGCGGCGAGTTCACCTCCGCAGTAGACCTCTCCTCCATCGAGGGCAGTGAGGACTTCAAGTCTGCGGAAGGCAAGACGATGCTCTTCGACGAGGCGTCCTCTACCAAATTCCTCACCGAGAAAAAGCCCGAGTCCGGCTTTCCCGTCTGGGTCTCCTTCAAGCTGGACAGCGCTCGGGTGCTGGGCAAATACGCCATCACCTCCGCCAATGACGAGGACGGTCGTGACCCCAAATCCTGGACGCTCTACGGCTCTGCCGACGGCAAGACCTATACCGTCATCGACCAGCAGAGCGGCGAGAAATTTGCCAGCCGCGGTCTGATGAAGGATTACACCGTCAAGAATCCCGTGGCGTATCAGTACTACAAGCTGGAGATCACCGAGAACAACGGCGGCGGCATGACTCAGTTTGCCGATCTGCGCCTGTCCACCGGTGAAGCTACGGCGGACAAGGTTCAGGAATCCCCTATGGCGTCGGAGGTCTCCACCGGCCCTAACTCCTCTTGGAACAAGTCGGGCTCCTTCGACGGCAAAAACTCTCTGATGGTCTACGCCAAAAAGACCGCAAAGAACGATTCCTACGCCCGCAACCTGCTGTACAGCGGTCTGAATATCAAGGTCACGAAAAACACGCAGCTCTCCTACGTGCACTTCCCCGCTCTTCACGACGGCTCTACTTACGACTACGAGTACACCTCCATGCACATGGTCATCGACGTGAAGTTCACCGACGGCACCTATCTCTCCGAGCTGGGCGCCATCGACCAGAACGGATTTGGCATGGATCCCGTATCCAAGGGTCAGTCCGACGCGCTGTACTCCATGCAGTGGAACTATATCGAGACTTGTCTGGGTGACGTTGCCGAGGGCAAGACCATCGACAGCATTTTCGTCTACTTCCGCATGGACGAGGCAACCACCATGCCCCGCTTCCTCGCCTATTTTGATGATCTGGTGATCGAAAACAAGGCGCCCGTGGTTCACGAGCATCTCTCCGACTATATCCTCACCACCCGCGGCACCAACTGCACCACCTCCTTCTCCCGCGGTCTGACCACTCCCTTCATCACGATGCCGAACGGCTTCAACTTCTACACGCCCGTCACCGAGGTGGGCTCCAACCAGCCTTATCACTATCAGAACGACACCATCTATCAGTTCAGCGTATCCCACGTCCCCTCCACCTGGGTGGGTGACTACGGCACCTGGCAGTTCATGGCGAACACTTCCGTGGATATCGACAACATGAAGAACAGCGATATTGAAGCCTCCAACGTGGGTGCCACCTTCAGCCACGATAACGAGGTTGCCAAGGCGCACTATTACAGCGTCACCTTCGACGAGGGCTCCAAGGCGTCGGGCGTGCAGGTGGAGATGACTCCCACCACCCACGGCGTCTACGTCCGCTTCACCTTCCCCGAGGATAGCGAAAACGTCAATATCATCTTCGACTGCGTACGCGCAGGCGGCTCTCTGGCGGTAGACACCGATACCGGCGTCGTTTCCGCTACTTCCGAGCACACCAATAACGGCTCCTCCTCTCTGAAGGTATACGGTCAGTTTGACCAGACTCCCGCTTCCTATAAGGAATCCTCCAACGGCAAGACCGGCATCGTTTCCTTCCCTGCAGGCACCACCGAGGTGACCTTCAAGTTCGCTACCTCCTTCCTGACCGGCAAGCAGGCACAGCACAATCTGGAGCTGGAGATCCCCGAGGGCGAGACCTTCGACACCGTCTTTGCCAAAGCGCAGACCGCTTGGGACGATATCTGCGGTATGATCGAGATCGAGGGTGCGTCCTACACCGAGCTGGTAACCTTCTACTCCAATCTGTACCGCCTCTACTCCTACCCCAACCTGTACAGCGAGAACGAGGGCACCAACGAAGAGCCCAAGTGGGTCTACGCCTCCCCCTACGACGGCGGCAAGAAGACCGAGGGTAAGCTGTACGTCAACAACGGCTTCTGGGACACCTACCGTACCACATGGGCGGCGTACGCTCTGCTCACCCCCACGCTGGATACCGAGCTTCTCAACGGCCTGGTACAGCACTACAACGATAACGGCTGGATTCCCCGTTGGATCGCCCCCGGCGGCACCAACTCCATGGTTGGTACCAGTTCGGACGTCATCTTCGCAGATGCATACGTGAAGGGTATCGAATTTGACTACGAAACCGCCTACCTGTCTATGCTCCGCAACGCTTCCACCGTGTCCGACAATCTCACAAACGGTGGCAGAGAGCGCAACGACGTAGCCCCCTTCATCGGCTACGTACCCAATTCCACCGGCAGCGGCTTCTCCTGGACAATGGAAGGCTTTATCAACGATTACGGCATTGCCGTATTGGCTGAAAAGCTGGGTAAGACCGACGACGCCTTCTACTATTACAACCGCGCGATGTCCTACGTCAATCTTTACAATCCTACCGTAAAATTCTTTATGGGTAAAAACGAAAACGGCAATTGGACCTACGGCAACGATTTCAGCGGCTCCTGGTGGTGGGGTGACTTCACCGAAACCAACGGCTGGACCATGTTCTTCGCCAGCGGCGTTTACGACGGTCTCGGACTTGCCAACCTCATCGGCGGCAAGGAAGCGCTTGCTAAAAAGCTGGACGATTACTTCGACAACTCCATTGAAGCCATGAAGAAGGTACAGTCCGGCTCCATCCACGAGATGGTGGAGGCACGCGAGGTCAGACTCGGTCAGTACGGTCACTCCAATCAGCCCGCTCACGCGATCCCCTACCTCTACGCCTACGCCGATCAACCCTACAAGACGCAGGAGCTGGTACGCGACATTATGTCCCGCCTGTACGTGGGCTCCGAGATCGGTCAGGGCTACTGCGGCGACGAGGACAACGGCGAAATGTCCGGCTGGTACATCCTCTCCGCCCTGGGCTTCTATCCCCAAAACATGGGTAGCGGACAGTATATCATCGGCTCTCCCCTCTTTGACAAGGTCACCGTTCATCTGGAGAACGGCAAGGATCTGGTGATCGAGGCTAAGAATAACTCCGACGAGAACGTCTACATCCAGTCCATGACCTGGGACGGCAAGGCGTACAACGATTGCTATATCGATCACGCCGATCTGGTAAACGGCGGCCACATCGTCTTTGAGATGGGCAGCGAACCCTCCACCTGGGGCGTGGACAGCGAGCCTATGTCGCTTTGCAGCGGCAATCAGGTTCCCGATCCCACAGAGGATCTGGTGGCAGACCGAGTAAAGGTGCGCACCACCGAGTTCACTCCCGGCGGCTCCAACGGCGTATATACCGTCAACATCGAGGGCGGCGCTAAGCTCTTCGATAACACCAGCGAGACCTACGTTACCGTTTCCTCCGACTCGGCGATCGTCTGGGCAAAGAAGACCGGCACCTCGCTGAAGATGATCACCCTGACCTGCAAGGGCGCTCAGCGCGCTCCCACGGCCTTCAAGCTGGAGGCGTCCAACGACGGTGTAGGCTGGATCACCATCGACAGCCGTCAGCTGTCCTTCGAATGGAACCAGTACACCCGCGCCTTCGCGGTTCCCGAAGAGGCGGCAGGCATTTACTGCTACTACCGCATCACCTTCGAGGGCAGCGGACAGCTGGCAGAGGTGGAATTTTTGGGTGAGGACGCCGCAGATCAGGAGCTGACTACCATCGTACCCACCCACTACGATAATCAGACCGGCGGCGACACGGGCAGCCAGGGCAACGATCAGCCCACCGAAACTCCTACCGATCCCGGTACCGAGACTCCCGCCGAAGAAACGAACGGAAACGGCTGGATTATCCCCGTGATCGTGATCGCAGTCGGCGTGGCACTGGTTGCTTTGGTAATCGGTACGCGCCTCGCTCGCAAGAAAAAGTAAGCTTACCAAGGAAACTTCTTGAAAGAAGTTTCCTTGGATCCTTCAAGAACTTTTGAAAAGGCTCGGCAAGTGATTGCCGAGCCTTTTGGCGTGTTGAATATGAGCAATAAATAACGAGAGGCTGTAAAAAAAGTCTTTTGCCAACTCAAAGGCTCCCTCTGAGAGGGAGCTGGATCGCAGACGCTTTCAGCGGCTGCGAGACTGAGGGAGAGTGCGTTACTATGGAAGTTTTGTTGTGTTTTATAGTCGCGCAGGCTCCCTCAGTCGCCTACGGCGACAGCTCCCTCTCGGAGGGAGCCTTGATATAACCGAAAAAACCATTGCTATAATGAAAATTTCACTTTTGCAATGGCTTTTTCTTTTCTTATTGCCCTTATGCGGCGATTCCTTTTTTACAGCACCTTTTCAAAAAGTTTTTCGGGGGTTTTAGGGGGCTTTTTTCAAAAAGCCCCCCTAAGGGTTTCTTACACCGTCTGTACCTTCAGAATGTTGGTATAGCCCGGGAGATTCAGCGGAACGCCGCCGGTGATGACCACCTTGTCGCCTGCCTCCACTATGTCGATCTGCTTGGCGCAGTCGATGGCATGGCGGAAGAGGGTGTCGGTGTCGGTCTGAGGAAGCGCCAGCACGGGACAGACGCCCCAGGACAGCGCCAGCTGGTGGAAGGTCTTCTCGTCGGGCGTTGCCGCTACGATGGGAATGTCGGGACGGAACTTCGACACCCGACGCGCGGTCTCACCCGATTTGGTGACGGCGATGATGGCGCTGGCGTGGAGGTCGGACGCCGCTTTACAAGCCGCGTCGCAAATAGCGTTGGTGGTGCTGGTATAATCGTTCTCGTGTTGCAGACCCTTGTACACGCCCATTTCAAAGGCGTCCCGCTCCGCCTGCCGTGCGATCTTCGCCATGACCTTCACCACGTGCACGGGATGCTCGCCCACGGCGGTCTCGCCCGACAGCATCACGGCGGAGGTGCCGTCAAAGACGGCATTGGCAACGTCGGTGATCTCCGCACGGGTGGGGGTGGGAGAGTGGATCATGGATTCCAGCATTTGGGTGGCGGTGATGACCATCTTGCCCGCCTGGTAGCACTTGCGGATAAACTTTTTCTGAATACCGGGAAGCTTTTCAAAGTCCACCTCCACGCCCATGTCGCCGCGGGCGACCATGATACCGTCGGAGGCCTTCAGAATCTCGTCGATGTTCTCAACGCCCTCGATATTCTCGATCTTGGAGATAATACGGATCTTGTGTCCGCCGTGATAGTTGACGAATTTCCGCAGGGCGGTCACGTCCTCCTTACAGCGGACGAAGGAAGCGGCGATGAAGTCCACATCCTGCTCAATGCCGAAGATCAGGTCGGCTTCGTCGGCGGGAGAGAGATAGGGCAGATCCAGATGCACCTTGGGAATATTGATGGATTTGCGGTTGGAGACCTTGCCGCCGGCAAGCACCTTGCAACGGATGTCGGTATCGTCGATCTCGACGACCTCCAGGCGGATCTTGCCGTCGTCGATGAGGATGTTGGTGCCGAGGGTCAGCTGACGGGGAAGATCGGGATAGGAGATGGTACAGATCTCTGCACTTCCCTCTACCTCGCGGGTGGTCAGGGTAAATTCAGCGCCGTTTTTCAGTACGGCAGAGCCGCCCGCAAAGGTGCGCAGACGGATCTCGGGGCCCTTGGTATCCAGCAGGATCGCCACCGGCGCGTGGAGCTTTTCCCGAACCTTTTTGATGAGCTTGATGGTCTCCAAATGATCCTCGTGAGTGTTATGGGAGAAATTGAGGCGCGCTACGTTCATGCCCGCCCGGATCAGATCGGTGAGCACCGCCTCGCTATTGCTGGCGGGGCCGATGGTGCAAACGATTTTAGTCTGCATATAACTGTTTTTCATGGGAATACCTCCGTTTTTCGTTTTCCGAAACCAAAACAGCCCCCATCAGGGAGCCGATTGGCAGAGCGCTGACACCGTGACGCTTGGTACACTTGCACCGGGTCACGCATTTTTGCGCTTGTATTTGGGATTGACGTATTCGCGCCAATCCAGATCGCCGCGCTCCAGCGCGCAGACGAGCACCTCAGCCGTGGCAATGTTGGTGGCTACCGGAATGTTGTACATATCGCACATCCGGAGCAGGTCGTTGTCCACCTCGGAGGGAGTTACTTTGGTCGCCGTGTCGCGGAAAAAGAGAAGAAGGTCAATTTCGTTGTAGGCAATGCGGGAAGCGATCTGTTCCGCTCCGCCGCTGGAGCCTGCCAGCATACGCTCGATCTGCAATCCGGTGGCTTCAGAGATGTATTTTCCGGTGACAGCGGTCGCACAAAGCGAATGCTTGCTGAGTATGCCGCAATAGGCGATGCAAAACTCGGTCATTAATTCTTTTTTGGTGTCATCGGCAATGATTGCAATTTCCATGATCTTGGTTCCTTTCTGCGCTTTGGGCTTTCGCCCTCGGAGTCGGGTGGGTTTCCGTTTTTTGCACCCGGTACCCCAGCATGAGATCATTATAACACATCGTTACGCTCTTGTCAATATTATGTGGAAAATTTTTTCGAAAAATGTTGAGCATTTTGGTCGAAATCACCATTGACAGGGGTATAAATCGCGACTATAATATCTATATCGACAAATTCAGCGAAAAAGATCACCCTCGGGGACGAATGCCTGCCGCCGCAGGCAAGCCCGCACTTTTTCAGATTTTCTTTTGAGCGGCGGAGAAAGAGAATATATGACAAAACAACCGGGCAAGCTCTCCGCGTTCCTTGAACGCAAGCAAATCAGACCTTCGTGGAAGGTCTACTTCATCGACGCCATGGGCGCCATGGCACTGGGACTTTTTGCGACCCTGCTGATGTCCACCATCCTAGGCACGGTAGCGGATCTCTGCAACGGTCACGCCGAGTTCCTTCGGGAGATCGCCTCCTACGCCAAGTCCGCCACCGGTATGGCTATCGGCGTAGCGATGGCGGTGGCGCTGAAAGCCCCTCCGCTGGTGATCTACTCCTGTGCAGTGGTGGGCGCAATGGCAAACGCTATGGGCGCTACCATTGACGGTACCACCTACAGTGCAGGTCCTGCGGGCATTTTCTTCGTTGTGATCATCGCCTGCGAGCTGGGCAAGGTAGTCTCCAAGGAAACCAAGGTGGACATTTTGGTCACGCCTCTGATCGTTCTGCTGGCGGGCTACGGCGCGTCCCTGCTCTTCTGCCCCGCGGTAGCCTACGTGATGTACTATCTGGGCAACTTCATCAGCATCGCCACCGATTTCGCTCCTCTGCTGATGGGCATCGTGGTCTCGGTGGTAATGGGCATCGTGCTGACGCTTCCCATTTCCTCCGCCGCCATCTGCGCGGTGGTCTTCAGCGAAACGGTGATCGCGGGCTCCTCCTCTCCCGAGGCGCTCTACCTGGCGGCAGGTGCCGCCGCCGTCGGCTGTTGCTGTCAGATGGTGGGCTTTGCCGTGATCTCCTTCCGGGAAAACCGCTTCGGCGGTCTGGTAGCCCAAGGGCTTGGCACCTCCATGCTCCAAATGGGCAACATCGTGCGCAAGCCCATCATCTGGATCCCTGCCATCTTCGCTTCGGCGGTCTGCGGCGCGCTGTCCACTACGCTGTTTGAACTGAAATGCGCAGGCGTCTTCGCCGGCATGGGCACCTGCGGCGTGGTAGGACCCATCGGCATCCTGAAGTATTCGGGCTCCTCTGCCACTGTGTGGGTGGGTCTGATCCTGCTTTGCGTAGTCCTCCCCGCCATCCTCTCCTTCGCCTGCAACGAAGTCCTGCGTAAGACAGGACTGGTCAAAACCGGCGACATGAAGATAGACGTGTAATATTCGCGGAACCTTCTTGAAAGAAGGTTCCACGAATTCAATAACTTCCACGAAGCCCGGCAAGCATTTGCCGGGCGTTTTGTGTATAGATCCATCCAAGCCCGCAAGCATTTGCGGGCTCCTGCAAAAGTTCTTGGGGGCTTGGGGGACTTCTTACAAGAAGTCCCCCAAAACCGTTATTCCTCCGCTCTTTCCTCGTAGGTGAGATAGGTGAGGGGGTCGATCTGCTCACCGTCGCGGGTCAGCTCGAAGTGGAGATGGGGGAGCTCCGCCTGCTCGATGAGAGCAGAGCCGCCCACCGCGCCGATCAGCTGTCCCGCGCGGACGGTGCTTCCTACCTCGATGCCTTCGGGGACGGTATCGGTCAGGTTGCGATAGACGGTGACGTAACCGTCGCCGTGGTCGATCTCGATGCAGTAGCCCATCATGGGATCCTCGTAGGCGGCGGTGACGGTCCCTGCGGCAGCGGCAACCACGGCGGCACCGTTCTCGGTCTCGATGTCAATGCCCGCATGGGTTCGGTAGTCCTGCATGGTGACGCTGTAGGAGAGCGTTTCCACATCGTGAACTGCCGACAGATAGCCGTCTGCAGGGCGGGTCAGCTTAAAGACCGTTTTCTCGGGGATGGGCGTGGTTCCCGCCTGATCGGAGGGAGGTGCAGTAGTGGTGCGACCGGGCGCGTCGGTGACGGTGAGATAGCTGCCCGCCGTGGTCACCGCCTCGCGGCTGCGGGAGGTGCCCACGGCAATGCTGAGAATAAGCACGGTGGTCGCCAGGAGTATACTCCCTACGATCAAAGAGATGCGCAGGGCTTTGTCTGAAATACGAAAAGACTGATTCATAACGATTCCTTCCTTTTGTGCATGGGATGTTTGTGCTGTTAGTTTGACCCTCGTACGGGAAATTATACACCCTGCGGCAAAATAATTCTGCCGAAAATCGGCGGAAGGGCTTGACGCTGGCTCGCAAATCGTATATAATACATTTAGAAAATCTTCCAAATTAACTTATTTTACAAATCAGGAGGGCTAAATTATGATTCTCGTAACAGGCGGAACCGGTTACATCGGCTCCCATACCGTGGTTGAGCTGCAACAGAGCGGCTACGACGTGGTGATCGTGGACAACCTCATCAACTCCAAGGTGGACGCGCTGGAGAAGATCGCCGCCATCACCGGCAAAACTCCCAAATTTTACGAAGCAGACGTTTGCGACCGCGACGCGCTGGTCAAGATCTTCACCGAAAACAAGATCGACGCCGTCATCCACTTCGCGGGGCTGAAGGCGGTGGGT
>JAFTOC010000002.1 GCA_017451585.1 Clostridia bacterium | reverse complement strand
AGCCCCGTAATCCGCTCCATCATGAGCAAATCCACGCTTTACAGCGTGGATTTGCTATCTAATCTTCCTTGGAAGATTACGGCGTCGTAGCCAAGCGGTAAGGCAGAGGTCTGCAACACCTTCATCCCCGGTCCGATTCCGGGCGACGCCTCCAAGCTGTTTTAAGAGCCCGACGAAATCGGGTTCTTAAAACGAAAATCCCGCTCTCATCCGGGCAATCGTCCGGGTAAGCCAAGGTGAGGATCCCCCCACACCGATTACGGCAGAGCGTTATAATAGCCCGACCTTACGGTCGGTGTCACCTTTGCGGATTTAGCTCATTTGGTAGAGCGCGACCTTGCCAAGGTCGAGGTGGCGGGTTCGAGCCCCGTAATCCGCTCCAAAATCCACGCTATGGCGTGGATTTACCATTGCCAATCGCCGAAGGCGATTTGCCGTTGTCAATCGCGATAGCGATTGACAACTATGCGGGCGTGGCGGAATTGGCAGACGCGTAAGATTCAGGTTCTTATGGTCGCAAGACTGTGCAGGTTCAAGTCCTGTTGCCCGCACCAAAAATCGACAAGTTTCTACAGAAGCTTGTCGATTTTACTTTTTCACTCTTAACTCTTCACTCTTCACTTTTCTCTAGATAAAGTCACAAATATATGCTATAATGTAACCGATAAATAAGAATTCAGCAGAGGCGATACTATGCAAGACACAGAAATTGAAAAAGCGATAGCTTGGAATCCGTGGCACGGGTGCAAAAAAGCAAGTCCCGGTTGTAAGAATTGCTTTGTTTTCAAGATGGATAAGCGATATGGTCGAGATACCACGGTAATTACAAAAGGAAAAACGACCTATGAGCTGAAAGATAAAGATTGTCCTCCAAACTCTTTGGTCAAGCTCTGCTTTTCCTCTGATTTCTTCATTGAAGAAGCTGACCAGTGGCGTGATGGCTGTTGGGATTTTATTCGGCGCAGAAAAGACTGCATTTTTGTGACAACAACCAAGCGCCCGGAACGGATCAAAAAATGTCTTCCCTTGGATTGGGGGAGGGCTGGGAGCATTTCCATTTGAGTATTTCTATCGAAAATCAGGAAATGGCAGACAAACGCTTGCACTTCTTTCTTGCAGCTCCGCTTAAACATCGTGAGGTCTTTTGCTCTCCGCTGATTGCCCCTATATCACTCGGGAAATATCTTGATACAGGACTTATCAAGTGTGTAAATGTGGGTGGTGAGATGGCACCAAAAGCAGAGGTGCGACCGATAAAATATGAGTGGGTAGAAGCCTTGTTTTTGGAAGCTAAAGAGAGAAACATTGAATTTTATTTTCATCAATGCGGTTCGATGTTTTTACGAGATGGAGAAAACATCGGCAAATGGAATCTGAACGAGCAAATCAAGCGTGCAGAAGAAATCCAGCACGAACTTGAAAGTGTTTATCGATAAATACTAAGCATTAACACGGTTTGTGAGAGTTCGAATTCATACGCAAAACTGACGAAAATATCTTTTTTGTAGCCCATTCACAGAAAAAAGGCGCTGAGTTCAAGTCCTGTTGCCCGCACAACCTAAGAGATCATCAGCATCGTGTTCGCAGCTCTGACCGTAGTGGTCGGTGTTATGCTGGTCGTCAGTAAGTGGGCAATGCTCAATTGGGTATTCATCGTCATCGGTGTCCTGCTGATCGTGGACGGCGCTATGGAAATCCTTGGACTGGCAAAAAAGAAGTAATCCCCTATTTGTAAAAAACGCTTGCCAATGGCAAGCGTTTTTTGCGAAAAGAGCCGCTCCGTCCACTTTCACACATCCAAAACCCACATTTCCCCTAAAATCGGCAGATTTACATCTTGCTTTTTGTCGGAACATAGTGTATAATGAAAGGTACGCAGAAACCGAAAGGAGAATAAACTATGAGCCTGCTTCGCAAGCTTTTGAGCGAACTCGTGGGATATGTGCAGGGAATCTTTACAAATCCCGTCACACACTCCAGAAAATTCATAAACGGCATCGTCGATTTCTTCAAAGGCATTTTCTTAGGACTTGGCGCAAACTTCATCATTCGCGCACTCATCGATGCGATCAACGGCATTTCCGAGCTGATTTCCGATCTTCTGTTTTATAAAACCATCTATAAGATCGTAGGCATTTTCGCCACGAGAAAGTTCAAGCCGGCGGAAAACCAACACAAATACGCCATTCTCGTTGCCGCCCGCAACGAAGAGGCGGTCATCGGTCAGCTCATCGACAGTATCCGCCAGCAGGATTACCCCGCCGAGCTGGTGGATATCTACGTGGTCGCCGACAACTGCGACGAGGACGATAAAACCGCGGAGGTCTCCCGTCAGATGGGCGCCATCTGCTACGAGCGCCACGATATGGAGCACCGCACCAAGGGTTTTGCTCTGCAGTATCTGGTGGAGTGCATCCGCCGCGACGTAGGCATTGACGCCTACGAGGGCTACTTCATCTTCGATGCCGACAATCTGCTGAAGCGCGATTTTATCTCCCGCATGAACGACGCCTTCGACGCGGGCGAGAAGATCATCACCTCTTATCGCAACACCAAAAACTTCGACGACAACTGGATATCCGCCTCCTACGGCGTCCATTGGCTCCGCACCGTCCGCTCAGAGCATCGCCCCCGCTCGCTCTTCCGTCTCGCTACCCGTATTCAGGGAACCGGCTTCCTCTTTGCCTGGGAGGTCATCAAGGACGGTTGGAATTACACCTCGCTGACCGAGGATCGTGCCTTCTGCGCCGACGCCGTCGCCAACGGCTACAAGATCTCCTACAACAACGAAGCGGAGTTCTACGACGAGCAGCCCGTGGACATGAAAACCGCGTGGGTACAGCGTGTTCGCTGGGCAAAAGGACATCTGCAAGCCTTCACCGAGACAGGTCCCCAGCTTGCCAAGCACATTTTCGTCACCGGCGGCGCCGCCAACCGTCCCGAGGTCACGGGAAACAAGCCGCTGTCTAAAGGAAAACGGTTTCTCAATAACATCCGCCTGCGCTTTATGAGCTTCGATATGCTCTCCATCGTTTATCCCCGCGCGATCCCTACGCTGATCAAAAAGATCGTAGTCTACGGTCTGCGGGTCAGCCTGATCCTGATGGGCACCATGACTGTCCGCACCTGGTTCTGTCCCGACATTATCGAAGAAGGACTTCGTTTCTTCGGCATCGACCCGATTTTCAAAGCACCGCTGGAAGCCTGTCTCATGCTGGCGCTGTTCACCTTCACGTGGACGATCTACACCTACGTACAGGGCATCATCGTCGCCGCATACATCTACATCATCGAACATCGCCGCATTATGAAGATCAAGTGGTACAAAAAGGTCTGGTTCTGCCTGACCTTCCCCATCTTCGACATCATCGGCAAGCTGGCAATGTACGTCGCCCTTTTCCGTCGCGTCGAGTGGAAGCCCACGCCCCATAACGCCGGCATTACGCTGGACGAGCTGGATAAGAAACTGTAAGTAAAATTGAATATTTTCGGATATTCTCGGTTCAATTACAAAAGACTCTTTCGGAGAAGCGTTATTCAGGCGCTTCTCCGAATTATTTTCGGTAAAATATTAAAAACAGTTGCATTCACGGAGAAACCGTGCTATAATAAAGAATATTCCATTATTTATTTCGGACGGTGATTCTATGCGTATCGTAATCAAAATCGGAACCTCCACCCTGACTTATGCCACCGGCAATCTCCATATCCGCCACGTCGAAACACTGTGTAAGGTCATCAGCGACCTGAAGAACGCGGGACACGAGATCATTCTGGTCTCCTCCGGCGCCATCGGAATGGGAACCGGCAAGCTGGGACTGCCCGAGCGCCCGAAGGATATGCCCACCAAACAGGCAGCCGCTGCGGTAGGGCAGTGCGAGCTGATGTATTTCTACGACAAGCTCTTCTCGGAATACAATCACACCATGGGGCAGATCCTCATCACGGGCAGCGATCTGGAGAACGCCGAGCGAACTCTCAATTTCCGCAATACCGTGGAGCGCCTGCTCACGCTACGGGTACTTCCCGTTATCAACGAGAACGATACCGTCGCCACCGAGGAGATCGCCGTGGGAGATAACGACACCCTTGCCGCCATCGTCGCCACCGTCGCCACTGCCGATCTGCTGATCCTCCTCTCGGACATCGAGGGGCTGTACACCGCCGATCCGCACAAGGATCCCGACGCCAAGCTGATTTCCGATGTGGTTGAGATCACCGACGAGATTCTCGCCCTTGCCGGCGGCGCAGGAAGTCAGCTGGGCACGGGCGGTATGAGGACCAAGCTCTCTGCCGCAAGCCTCTGCACCGAAAACGGTACCGATATGGTCATCGCCAACGGCTCTGAGCCGGAGCTGCTGTACGGCATCGTAGACGGAAAACCCATCGGCACCAAATTTCACAAGAAAGCGAGCAATCTATGACCGTACAAGAGCTACTTGACCGCGCCGCGCTCCACAAAAGCGCATTGGCAACCGCTTCCAACGACCAAAAAAATCGCGCGCTGACCGAAATGGCGGCAGCATTGATTGCCCACACCGACCGAATCCTCGCCGCCAACCGACAGGACGTCGAGGCAGGCAGAGCCACTATCTCCCCCGTGATGATCGACCGTCTGACCCTCACCGACGCGCGGATCAAAGCCATGGCAGACGCCGTTCTTGCCGTTACGAAGCTTCCCGATCCCGTAGGACGGCTGATCGAGACGGTCAACCGTCCCAACGGGCTGGTGATTGAAAAGGTCTCGGTACCACTGGGCGTGCTGGCGATGATCTACGAATCCCGCCCCAACGTCACCTCCGACGCGGCGGCGCTCTCGCTGAAAAGCGGCAACGTCTGCGTCCTGCGAGGGGGAAAAGAGGCGATTCGATCCAATATCGCCATCGTCACCGCTCTGCGGGAAGGAATTAAAAAGGCGGGACTTCCGGCAGACGTCCTCAATCTGATCACCGACACCTCCCGTGAGAGCGCAACGGCGCTGATGACCGACGTCGGCAAGGTGGATCTCTTGATCCCCAGAGGGGGAGCCGGACTGATCCGCTCCTGCGTAGAGAATGCCCGCGTCCCCTGTATCGAGACAGGAACCGGCATCTGTCACGTCTACGTGGACGAATTTGCCGATCTTGAGAAGGCGCTCGCCATCGTAAACAACGCAAAGACCAGCCGTCCTTCGGTCTGCAACGCCATGGAGGTTTTGCTGGTACATCAATCGGTAGCAACCGAATTTCTGCCGAAACTGCACAAAATTCTGGTCACCGACCGCATCGCCGCAGGACTTTCGCCCGTGCAGCTGCGCCTATGCCCTCGCGCCGTCGCTATCATCGACGGAACGGCGGCGGGTGAACGGGATTTCGACACCGAATTTCTCGACTATACGCTGGCAGTGAAGGTGGTGGACGGCGTGGACGATGCCATCTCCCACATCTTGGCCCACTCCACCGGTCACAGCGAAAGCATCGTCACCGAAAACGACTGTCACGCCGCCCGATTCACCGCCCTCGTGGACAGCGCGGCAGTCTACGTCAACGCCTCCACAAGGTTTACCGACGGCGGTGAGTTCGGTCTGGGCTGTGAGATGGGCATCTCCACTCAAAAGCTCCACGCCAGAGGTCCTATGGGACTTCGCGAGCTGACCTCGTACAAATATATCATCCGCGGGGACGGGCAAATCCGCTAAAGGAGATTTAGGATTATGAAAATCGGATTTATCGGCTGCGGCAGTATGGGCTCCGCCCTTGCCGTCGCTGCCCAAAAAGCAGGGAAGGGTGAGATCCTGCTTGCCAACCGCACCGTGGCAAAAGCCGAAGCCCTCGCCAGAGAGATCGGCGCTGCCGTCTCCACCAACGAGGAGATCGCCGCCACCTGCGATTATATCTTTTTAGGAGTAAAACCCCATGTTATACGGGATCTTTTAGTCTCTCTTTCCCCCATTTTGGCAGATCGGCAGGATCACTTCGTGCTGATCTCCATGGCGGCAGGAGTAACTATCGCATCCATTGAAGAAGCGGCAGGGAAGAACTATCCCCTCATTCGCATCATGCCCAACACCCCCGCCTCGGTGGGCGCGGGAATGATCCAGTATTGCAAAAACTCTGCCGTAACCACCGAAGATGAACAGGATTTTCTCGCCATTCTCGCAAACGCAGGCAAGGTCGATCCGCTGGAGGAGCGTCTGATCGACGCCGCCTCCTCCCTTTCGGGTTGCGGCCCCGCCTTCGTCTGCCTTTTTATGGAAGCCCTTGCCGACGGCGGCGTCAAATGCGGTCTTCCCCGAGCAAAAGCGATTGAATACGCCGCACAGACCGTCATCGGCACGGGAAAGCTTCTGCTGGAGAGCGGCAAACATCCCGGTGAATTAAAGGATGCAGTCTGCTCCCCCGGCGGAAGCACCATCGCAGGCGTTGCCGCACTGGAGGAATACGCCTTCCGCGCCGCCGTGATCTCCGCCGTGGAAGCGGCATTCGACCGCAATCAAGAGCTGGGAAAGGATTCCTAAGATGATCGTCAGAGAATACATCCGCGATTTTGAAAAGCTGGGACTGGGAATGTTCGTGCATTTCGGCATTTACAGTCTGCTTGGAAAGGGTGAGTGGGTCAAGCACCAATACCGCATCCCCGACGATGAGTATTATCCCATTCACAAAAGCTTCTCTCCCGCCCCCGATTGGGCAGAGGAGCTGGTACTGACCGCAAAATCGGCAGGTTGCCGCTATATCACCCTCACCACCCGCCATCACGACGGCTTCTCGCTCTACGATACCTGCGGGCTCAACGAGCTGGACGCGCCTCACGCCTGCGGACGGGATTTGGTAAGAGAGTTTGTGGACGCCTGCAACCGTCACGGCATTATCCCCTTCTTCTATCACACCCTGCTGGATTGGCTGATGCCCTCCTACAACGACGATTTTCCCGCTTATCTCGTCTATCTTCGAAAAAGCGTGGAACTGCTCTGCAAGAACTACGGCAAGATCGGCGGCATCTGGTTCGACGGTATGTGGAACAAGCCCGATGCCGACTGGGAAGAGGATGCCATGTACTCTATGATCCGCTCCTATCAATCCGAGGCGATGATCATCAACAACACCGGTCTGGATGCTCGCGGCGCGCTGGGGCACATCGAACTGGACAGCGTCACCTTCGAACGGGGCAAGCCCCTGCCGCTGAATTTGGCAGACTCGCCCAAATACATCGCCAGCGAGATGTGTCAGGTGCTCTGCGACCACTGGGGCTACGCCGAATACGACCTCAACTACAAATCCACCACCGAGATCATCGAGGATCTGACCGCCTGCCGTCGTTACGGCTCCAATTTTCTGTTGAACGTGGGACCCCGTCCCGACGGCTCTCTGCGGCTGATCGACCGAGGGATGCTGGAGGTACTGGGACAGTGGGTAAATCTTCACGACGAAGCTCTGCACGCGCCCCGTCCCACCGATATTGCGGTGGAGTACCGACCCAAGGACTTTCTTCTGCAGGACGGTGACACCTATTATCTCTTTATCCACAAGCTGTCGACAAATGGGGACAGTCACGTCGCCCTCTCCGCCGAGGAGCGGGGATTAGAGCGCTTCACGCTGCCAAAGAAGATCCGCTCCGCACACTTTCTCGACAACGGTCAGCCGGTAACCTTCACACAGGAAGACGATAAGGTCACACTTCGCACCGAATCCTACGGCTACGGCGTAAATCTGGTCGTGCGGGTTGTGAAGATCGAATGTGAATGATATTTTTGGGGAACTTTTTGAAAAAAAGTTCCCCAAACCCCTCAAAAACTTTTAGATATGCCCGCAAATGCTTGCGGGCATCATTTTTATATTCGCCACAAAAAGAGGACGGCAAGAATTTGCCGTCCTTCCATAAAGTTCTTGGGGAGTCCAGAGGACCTTCTTTCAAGAAGGTCCTTTAGTCGTTTCCTTATTCTTCGTCATACTCTCTCTGGGGATTTCTGCCGCCTTCCAGATAGATCACGACGCGGCGGTTGCGCTCGGCGCCGATGGAGTTGGTAGAAACGCCTTCGATATTCTGCACCTCACTGTGGATGATGCGGCGCTCGTAGGCGCTCATAGGCTCCAGCGTGATATTGCGGCGATACTTCAGCACGCGGGCGGACATCCGTCTTGCCAGCGCACGGAGCGCGTCCTCGCGTCTGACGCGATACCCCTCGATGTCCACCATGATCTTGGTGTAATCCCGGTCGTCGTCGTCATTTTCCTTCTTGTTGGCTGCAAGATTGACCAAATACTGCAGCTGGTCGAGCGTCTCACCGTGGTGACCGATCAGCACGGACGCGCTGTCACCGGTGATGGAGAGCAGCTTGCCGTCCTCCAGATCGGAGACCGAAACCTCGGCGTCCAGCTCCATGTTCTTGATCAGCGTTTCGATAAACTCAACCGCGATGTCAACGGGCGCCTGTGCGTAGGTCACCTTCACCTGTGCGGGAGTCTCACCAAAGCCGAGAAATCCCTTCTTGGGCTGTACCAGCACCTCGTAGGTCACTTTGTCTGCGGAAACACCCAGCTCATTGACCGCTTTTTCTACAGCGGCTTCAACGGTCTTGCCGCTTACGATCAGTTCCTGTTTCATATATACTGTCCTTTCGCTTACTGCTTGTCCTTTTTGTTCTTCTTCTGTCTGTGCTCGGGATTGTCATCCTTCAGCTTAGGAGCGTCACCCAGGCTGTTTGCCAGCGTACTTTCCTCTTCGTCCT
Source organism: Clostridia bacterium (assembly GCA_017451585.1). Taxonomy (GTDB): domain Bacteria; phylum Bacillota; class Clostridia; order Oscillospirales; family CAG-272; genus CAKSQF01. The sequence goes on along the minus strand of JAFTOC010000002.1, from coordinate 109,493 downwards.
CGTCGATCTTCATAGGAGGCAACTGAGGTGCGGTCTCGTCGTCCTCGTCATCGATGTGATGGAGCGAGCGGTACTGCTTGCCGGGGACCACACGGGTATCCTCGTAAACACGGTTCTTAGGCGCCTTGCCGCGATATTGCCGCTCGGCATCCTTATAATCCTGCTCGGTAAATACGGGCAGAGGATACATCTTCTTCAGGATAAACTGCTGAACTACGCTGAGCACGTTGCTGAGCATCCAGTAGATACCCATCAAAGAAGGCCACATAACTGCGAAGTACGCGGACATCAGAGGCATTACGAAGTCCATGACCTTCATGGAGCAGCCTGCACCCGGATCCTGCTCGGGCTGATAGGACATCCGACGGGTGATCTTCATGCTGCCGTAGGCAAAAACGAAGGTCAGAACGGGGATTAGAAGCCAAAGAAGACCCCATCCGCCGCTACCGATTCCTTCGGAGGGAACGGTACCGAAATTGATTCCGAACACTTCAAAATTGGGAAGCTCGGAGATCTTCTCGGGCAGAGCGGTCACGTGTTCACGGGCAGTCGCCAGATTGTCGCCTTGCTTGAGCCAGTCCACCAGTTCCAGACCGGTGATGTTTTTCTTCAGCTCGATGCCTGCCTCGGTCAGCTTCGTCGTAATATCCGCAAGCTTGCCCGCGCCGGTGATATAGGTGAGGGGGTTACGGATAACCTCGTAGAGGGCGAAAATGATGGGGAGCTGCAGCAGCATGGGCAGACAGCCGCTGAAGGGGCTGTAGCCTTCCTGCTTGTACATCTCCTGGATCTCCTGTTGCATCTTCAGCTTGGAGTCCTGATCTTCGCGCCCTTTGTATTTCTTTTTGATCGCCATTTCCTTCGGCCGAAGCTTTGCCTGCTTCACCGAATTTTTCTGTTGCTTGATAGAGAAAGGGAAAAGGATGATCTTGAACAACAGAGCGAACAGAACGATTGCCAGCAAATAGTTATTGCCGCAAATGTTGTTGAAAAATGACAGAATCATTCCCAACAGACTGTAAAACCAATCAAACATTACTCTTTTCCTTTACGGTTCATAAATAGGATATTGCGGATCAAGTCCGCCCGGTACTCGATGAAGGGAACACTCCCTTCAGTTGTCTTCTTTCTGATCGGAATCCGATTGTTTTTTCTTTTTTCGTTCCAGTTTTGCTCTCTTTCGACGGTTGATCGGAACGGGATCAAAGCCGCCCTTGGAAAAGGGATTACAGCGCAGGATCCGCCACGCCGCCAGCAAAAGTCCGCGGATCGCTCCCCACTCCTGCAGCGCGTCCAGCGCGTACTGAGAGCAGGTAGGGACGTATTTGCAGCAGGGCGGCTTATTGGGCGAGATGCACCGTCTGTACCATCGGATCGGGATGGCAAGCAGTTTGGCGATCATTGGATGAGTCCTCCCCGACGTGCGGCGGATACCAGCTCGCTGTAGATCTCGGTGGATTTTGCACCCGCAATGGATTCTCTGGCAACGATAACCACCAGATAGCCCTTTTTCACAGAATATTCCTTCTCTAAACAGCGGTAAGCCTCCCGGATGATCCGCTTGGCGCGGTTTCGCTGGACGGCACCGCCGATCTTTTTGGATACGGTGATCCCGATGCGGTTGACCTTCCGCTTCAGAGGATGACGCTTCTTCAGAAGATTCGCCTTTTTATCGGCAAGGACGTAGAGAACGATCCGATGGGCAGGTGCTTTTTTTCCGCCCCGATACGCCTTTTGAAAGAGATGATTTTCGCAAAGCGACGTAAACTTCATAACGATTCCCCGTTTTGCTTGGTTTTTCCTCTCAAAACAAAAACCCCCGATTTGGAAGGTCGGCGGTTTTGATTTCTATGCCGGGCATAGACCGAGGAATTAGTAGCTCAGTCTGGCTCTGCCCTTCTGACGGCGTCTTTTCAGTACCTTCCGTCCGTTTGCAGTAGACATTCTCTTGCGGAAGCCGTGTTCTTTGCTTCTCTGACGCTTTTTGGGCTGATAAGTTCTGACCATTTTGCACACTCCTTTCAACCTAAAGTGATTCTAATCAGTTGAGACGATTTCTATTATAATCAATTTTTTCCCCGTTGTCAATACCTTTTTGCAAAAAAAAATTACGATTTTATCTCTTTATTGCAAGATTCTATCGCAAAAATCTGCCGATCTTTCCATTCTTGGATCATTTTGCAATGGATTGACAATATAATTTACGAATTTTTCTTCCTATAATAATAAATATATTCGCCGTAGCTATTGCAATTTTCCACAGGTTGTGCTATAATAATGTAGTATATTCTGTTTTCAAAATCCCATCGTTTCGTTCTATTCCAAATCGTTAAAAAAACAAGATCATCGAAGAATTTTCGAAAGGTACGGTCATAAAAATGCAGGAACTTACCACCATGTGGCAAGCAGTGCTGGACAGATTACGACAGGATTATGCGCCCGCCGTGGTAGAGCTTTGGTTCGGCGACGCTCATCTTGCCGCGTTTGACGAAAATCAGACTGTTATTGCGCTCAAAACCGAATTCAAAAAAGGAATCGTGGAAAAACGGTATTTTACCGCGCTTCAGAATGCAGTTTCCGAAACCGTCGGTTTCGAAAACGAACTAAAACTCATCGTCGATGGCGATCTGATCCCGAAGGAAGATCCTATCGTATTGCCTACTCCCGTTGCCGTATCGGACGAGGAGCCCGCTCCATTCGTACAGAATCACGAATACACCTTTGACAATTTCATCGTAGGATCGTCCAATCAGTTTGCGCACGCCGCCTGCACGGCAGTTGCCAGAAATCCCGCTACCGATTATAACCCTCTGTTTATTTATTCTCAATCGGGACTGGGCAAAACTCACCTGCTAAATGCGATCATGAACGAGATTTCCATCCGCCATCCGGAATACGTGATCATTTACGTGAAGGGTGAGGAGTTCACCAATCAGATGATCGCGGCGATTTCTCAGAAAAATCCCGATCAGTTCCGCAAAAAATACCGAAAGGCTGACGTTTTACTGATCGACGATATTCAGTTCATTGCCGGCAAGGAAGCGACGCAGGAGGAATTCTTCCATACCTTCAACGCACTTTACGAGGATCATAAGCAGATCATCATGACCTCTGACCGTCCGCCTCGCGAGATCAAGACCCTGGAGGACCGTCTGAAGACCCGCTTTGAATGGGGTCTGATCGCCGACATTCAACAGCCCGACTACGAGCTGCGGATCGCGATCATGAACAATAAGACCAAGATGATGGGAATCACGCTTCCCAACGAGGTGTTGACCTATATCGCAGAAAATCTGAAGTCCAACATCCGTCAGATCGAAGGCGCGGTGAAGAAGATATGTGCCCGCAGTTATCTGTCCAAGGAACCGATCACCCTTCCGATGGCAAAGGAATGTATTGCAGCCTTCGTACAGGGAAGCGAGCCTCCAACAGTGACCGCCGACAAGATCATTTCGAGAGTAGCCAAAAAATACGGTGTTACGGAAGACGAAATCTACGGCAGAAAGAAAACCAAACATATTGCCAATGCGCGTAACATCAGCATCTACATCATCCGAAAGGTCACTGATCTGTCTTTCCCCGCCATTGGCAAGCTGCTTGACCGGGATCACTCTACCATCATCAGCGCCAACAATACGGTTGAACAGAACATCAAAAACAGCCCGCTCTTCTCCATCGAGATCTCCGATTTGATGAAGGAGATCACCGAATAAATTTTGCCTCCGGCGGCCAAAACCTTTTTTGTAAAAAAGGTTTTGGATTCCAAAAAACTTTTATAAAGGGAGATGAATTATGTTTCTTCATCTTTTTCCGACCTGTGTGCTGGATAAACGGGACGTGATCGGCGTGTTCGATATGGATACCGCCACCGTCTCCCCCGAATCCAGACGCTTCCTTCGGGAATGCGAACGCAAGAAAAAGCTCTATTCGGTTGCAAAGGATATTCCAAAATCCTTCGTGGTGACCGAAAACGCCGTCTACCTGGCATCCCTCGCCCCCGGTTCCATCCGCGGACATTTGGAGGAATGACCCCATAATTTCCACATCTTCCTATGGACATCCACAAAGAGTTCCTGTGGAATTATTTGTGGAAAAGACGAGTCCTTTTCGCCAATTATTTTTCTGAAAAAATCCTCCACAGCTTGTCCGTTTTAATTTCCCGAGGAGATCGGACGGTTACGGTCTTTGATTTTCCGCATTTTAAGCGGCGATCCGACGATTTCCACAGTCTCGACACCCCATACTACTACCACTACTAAAATATATACTTTGAATATCTTGTCTTGTCTTTTTCGCGCGCGAGGCGACGGAAAGTGCAAGAGAAAACAAAAGGAGATTCGCTATGAAAATTACCTTCCAAAAGAGCGTTCTGGAGGCGGTAGTCAACGATTCTATGTGTTCGGTATCCGACAAAAACGCAATTCCCGTCATCGAAGGCATCCGTTTTAAGACCGAAGATGACAGTCATTGCTCCATTACTACCTACGATTTGGAAAAAGGGTTTTGTGCATCGGTTGAATGCGACGTTGCCGAAGAAGGCAATTACGTCATCAACGCGCAAAAGTTGAACCGAATCATCAAATTTATGCCCGATCAGTACATTACGATAACGGTAGGTGCAAACTGCAAGGTGGTCATCACCAGCGGACTTTCCAAGTTTGAGCTGCACGCTATGGAGGGCGAATCCTTCCCCAGTCTGCCCGATCTGAGCGGTGAGGTAGGCTTTACCGTGACCGGCGATATTCTGAAAAAGATGATCAGCCAGATCTTCTTTGCCATTGCTATCACCGATCAGCGCCCCATCCTCTGCGGCGCGTACTTTACCATCACCAACGAATCCCTGAAGGTGGTTTCCTGCGACGGTAACCGTCTGGCGATCCGAGAAAAGATCTGCTCGCTGGAAAACACAGACAATAAGAGCGAGCCGCTGAATTCCTCCTTCGTGGTACCCGGCAAGACGCTGAATCAGCTCCTCCGTCTGATCTCCGACGACGATCTGATCAATATCCATCTGGGCAGAAAGCACGTGATCTTCCAAATGGAAGGCAAGCTCTTTTTCTCCCGTCTGATCGACGGCGAATATATCGCATATCAGCGGATCATTCCCAAAGAAAGCCCTATTAACGTCACCGTAGACCGCATGGGTATGATCTCCTCTCTGGAGCGCGCGTCGTTGGTTACCGAGGATAAGGCGCTGGGACAGGCAAAATCCTACGTCCGTTGCGCGTTTGAGGACGATAAACTGAAAATTTCCTCGGTTTCGGTCACCGGAAGCGTTTACGACGAGATCAGCATCAAAAAATCAGGCGATAATATCGTGATCGGCTTCAACTGCCGTTATCTGCTGGACGCACTGAAGGCGGCGGACGGTCAGAGAGTTCGGATCACGCTGGACGGACCGCTGAAGAGTATCATCATCTACCCCGTCAAGGAAGAAGACGCGGAGCCTTCCGATGAGGAATTCCTCTACATGGTCAGCCCCGTAAAGATGAAGGAATGATCTGCAGATCGGTTTATTACCGCAATTTTCGCAATATTGCCGAGCAGAGGATCGAATTTTCCCCCGAAACCAACCTGATTTTGGGTCCCAACGCCCAGGGGAAGACCAATGCGCTGGAGGGAATGTATCTCTGTGCCCAAGGACGCTCTCACCGTACCGTCCACGAGCGGGAATTTATCCGGTTCGGAGAGACCTTTGCAGAGGTCGGGCTTACCTATCAGGACGAGCAGAGAGAAAATCAGCTTGCCATCCGCTACAAGGGCGGACGGAAGGGCTGTCAGAAAAACGGCGTCCCGCTTCGGAAAATGAGCGAATTTATCGGCAATTTCCGCGCGGTACTGTTTACGCCCGAGCATCTGTCTATCGTCAAGGAAGGCCCTGCGCTCCGCAGAAATTTCATGGATTCTGCGCTCTCTCAGTTGTCTGCGGGCTATGTTTCGTCCCTGCAGACCTACAATCGTGCGCTCCTGCAGCGAAATAAGCTGCTCCTGTCGGCGCAAAAGGGTGAGGTCAGCGGCATTGAACCTCTTGCAGAGGTTTGGTCTATGCAGCTTGCCAAAGAGAGTGCCTATCTTTCCGCACAGCGGGAAACGTATATCCAAACACTGGATGAGATCGTCAAAACGGTCTTTGCGGATATGACGGGCGGCAGGGAAGTTCCTTCGGTCGTCTACGGTGGACGGCGGGATGAGGCGGAATTTCAAACGTTGCTGACGGCAAATCTCGATCGGGAAATCCGTGCGGGTACCACGCTCTACGGCATCCATAAGGATGATCTGACGCTGACCATCAACGATAAGGAAGCACGCAGCTTTGCCTCACAGGGGCAACAGCGATCGCTGGCGTTGGCGATGAAGCTGGCAGAGGGTGAGCTTTCCAAAAAAGAGACGGGAGAATATCCGGTGTTTCTGCTGGACGATATTCTGTCGGAGCTGGATGCGACCCGAAAGGCGTATATCCTCTCGGGCATTCGGGGCAGGCAGGTGATCCTCACTGCTTGCGAAGATCTGTCGGCGGTTTTGCCGGGAAGCTGCAATATCATCCGTTGTGAGGATGGAGAATATCGTTAAAAGCAATAAGATTTTATTCGGTGGCAATTGTTTGCTTCCTGAGGGGAGGAAGAAACCATCTCAGACGCCGAAGTTTTCTTCCTCCCCTCAGACTCCCCTCCAACTTCCTTGGCTAGGGTATTCGCGAAAGTTTATAAATAGCACAAAGAATTAAACATATATACGACCATTCTCCAAAGATATTCCTTACAAAATTACGCAGTAATTTTTCTTAAGAGAAGTTTTTGGGAGGTTTGGAACCCTTTTTTTCAAAAAGGGTTCCAAGACAGGAGATAACATGGAAAACAAGAAAACGACGTACGATGAAAATCAGATACAGGTGCTGGAGGGACTGGAAGCAGTCCGAAAGAGACCCGGTATGTACATCGGATCCACCTCGATCCGCGGTCTGCACCATCTGGTTTACGAGATCGTAGACAACTCTATTGACGAAGCGCTGGCAGGGGAATGCAGCGAGATCACCGTGACTCTGCACGCAGACGGCAGCTGCTCGGTTCGAGATAACGGACGCGGTATTCCTACTGCGATGCACCATAAAATGGGTATTCCTACACCCGAGGTAGTATTTACCGTTCTGCACGCCGGCGGTAAGTTCGGCGGTGAGGGCTACGCCATTTCCGGCGGTTTACACGGCGTAGGTGCGTCGGTTGTAAACGCGCTGTCCGAGTGGCTCACCTACGAGGATGCCAGAGACGGCGAGAAGTTCACGCAGACCTTCTCCCGCGGCAAAGTGACCGATCCCTTCCATTCTCTCGGTGCCACCGACGAGCACGGTCTGTACGTCCGCTTTATGCCCGATAAAGAGATTTTTGAAGAAACCTTCTTCGATTACACCACCCTGCTCAACCGTCTTCGCGAGCAAGCGTTCCTGAACGCAGGTATCCGTATCGTTTTCCGGGACGAGCGGGGCGAAGAGGTCGAGGAAAACGTGCTCCATTACGAAGGCGGTATCGTCTCCTTCGTAGAGCATCTCAATGCGATCAAGCATTGCGAGGTTATCCATCCCCAGGTCATATACGTCAAGGGAAAGAAGGGCGATACCACCGCAGAGGTGGCGATCCAGTATAACGATACCTATAACGAGACCCTGATGACCTTCGCCAACAATATCCACACCATGGAAGGCGGTATGCACGAGACAGGCTTTAAGTCTGCGCTTTCTAAGGTGTTGAACGCCTACGGTCAGAAGTTGGGCATTCTCAAGGGTGAGGATAAGCTCACCGGCGAGGATGTGCGCGAGGGTATCTGTGCCGTGGTATCGGTGAAGCTCCGCGAAGCACAGTTTGAGGGTCAGACCAAGACCAAGCTGGGCAACTCCGAGATCCGTACCTTCGTGGATCAGATGCTTACCGAAAAGCTTACCGAGTTCATGGAAGAGAATCCCTCGGTCTGCAAAGCCATCTTAGAGAAGGCACAGGCAGCCTCCCGCGCCAGAGAAGCCGCCCGTAAGGCAAGAGAGCTGACCCGCCGTAAAGGCGCGTTGGAGGGCGCAGGATTGCCCGGTAAGCTGTGGGACTGCCAAGAGAAATCGGTGGATGTCACCGAGCTCTTCCTGGTGGAGGGTAATTCCGCAGGTGGCTCCGCAAAGGACGGACGCGATTCCAAGTATCAGGCGATCCTTCCTCTGAGAGGTAAGGTGCTGAACGTGGAAAAATCCCGTCTGGATAAGGTCTACTCCAATCAGCAACTGATCCCCATCATCCAGTCTATCGGATGCGGTATCGGAAATGATCTGGATATGTCCAAGCTTCGTTACGGCAAGATCATCCTGATGGCGGATGCCGACGTAGACGGTGCTCACATTCAGATACTGCTCCTCACCTTCTTCTATCGCCATATGAAGCAGCTGATCGAGGAAGGGCACGTCTATCTGGCACAGCCGCCTCTGTATAAAGTCCATAAAGGCAAACAGATCCGTTACGCTTTCTCAGACGAGGAGCGCGACTTCTATATCAAAGAGCTTGGTGAGAAGAACGTGGAAGCCGAGCGCTACAAAGGTCTTGGTGAGATGGACCCCAAACAGCTGTGGGAGACCACGATGAACCCCGAGACCCGTACGCTCCTGCGCGTGTCCATTGAAGACGCTATGCAGTGCGATGAGATCTTTTCTCTCCTGATGGGCGAAAAGGTAGAGCCCCGTCGGGAATTTATCGAAAAGAACGCGACCTTCGTCACCAATTTGGACGTATAACGCTATACTGTCAATAAACAGTCTGGTTTTCCACAGCCTGTGGAAAACTATGTGTAAAACTTCCCGAGAAAACTGTTGAAACACCGCGATAAAGGAAGAATTTACACGGCTTTCCGATTGTGGAAACTCTGTCCACCATCCTGTGGAAAGTAATTCAAACGACGGTGAAAAACGGTGTATAACCGTCCGCAAATAGAATTTGGAGGAACTTATGAAGCTGCTTGGATCTTTGGTAGGACTTGCCGCCGTACTGTCGGTAGTGCCTTATAAAGTGGAAAAGAAAGAATGCGGAGAGAAAAAGTCTTATTCTCTCACCTCGCTGACCTGGAAGGCCAATTACACCCCCGATACCGAAACCGAGGAAGCAACGCTGAACATCGATCTGTTGGGCGGTCTTGCCGATACGGTGAACACGGTGAAGGAACTTTTCACTAAGGAAGCAAACGTAGATTTTTGCGAGACCGTTATAGTGGAAAAAGAGCCTGATTCCCAAGAATAAGCTACTCTACAACGAGTTCGAAAGGATATTTCGATAAAAAATGGAAACTAAGGAAAACTACGAGTTCAAAGATCAAAAAATCGTAGACGTGCAGATGGAGAAGGAGGTTAAAAAGTCCTTCATCAACTACGCCATGTCGGTCATCGTCAGCCGTGCACTCCCCGACGTGCGGGACGGTCTGAAGCCGGTACACCGCCGTATTCTCTACGCAATGTACGAGGATCATCTGACCTACGATCAGCCCTTCCGTAAATCGGCGACCACCGTCGGTAACGTGCTGGGTCGGTATCATCCTCACGGCGACGCATCGGTCTACGACGCGATGGTTCGTCTGGCGCAGGATTTTAACCTTCGCTATACGCTGGTGGAGGGTCACGGTAACTTCGGTAATATCGACGGCGACCAGGCCGCCGCTTACCGTTATACTGAGGCGAGACTTAGTAAAATGGCAAACGAGATGATCACCGACATCGAAAAAGAGGTCGTGGACTTCTCCCCTAACTTTGATAATAAGCTCCGAGAGCCCGACGTGCTGCCTGCTCGCTTCCCGAACCTGCTGGTCAACGGCTCTATGGGTATTGCCGTCGGTATGGCGACTAATATCCCTCCCCACAATCTGGGCGAGGTCATCGACGGTACCATCTATCTGATGGATCACCCCGAGGCTGAAGTGGCAGATCTGATGCAGTTCATCAAGGGTCCCGACTTCCCCACGGGTGCTACTATCTGCGGCACCGCAGGAATCATCGAGGCATACGCCACCGGCAGAGGACGGATCCCCGTCCGTGCCAAGGCAGAGGTGCAGGAGGACAAGAACCGCATCGTCATCACCGAGATCCCCTACGGCGTCAACAAGGCGATGATGGTAGAGGCAATGGCAAACTGCCATAAAGAAAAGAAGATCGAGGGTATCACCGCGCTCCGCGACGAATCGGGCAGAGCAGGTCTGCGTGTGGTGGTGGAATATCGCCGCGACGCCAACGGCTCGGTGATCCTCAATCAACTGTACAAGTATACCCAGCTGCAGGATACCTGCGCGGTGAATATGCTTGCCATCGTGGGTGGCGTACCAAAGGTGCTGACCCTGAAGGAAGTGCTGACCCATTACATCACTCACCAACAGGAAGTGATCGTTCGCCGTGTGAAATTCGATCTGCAGAAGGCACTCAAGGAGATGCACATCTTCGAGGGCTTCAAGATCGCGCTGGACAATATCGACAAGGTCATCTCCATCATCCGTGCGTCGGCAAACGTCAGCGAGGCAAAGGTCAACCTGATGAACGCCTTCAAGCCGGAGGATCTGATCGACAAGTTCACCGAGCTGGGCGACTACGAGTCGGTGGGCAACGGACTTTCCGAGGCGCAGGCCACTGCTATCGTGGAAATGACCCTGGGCAGACTGTCCGGCATGGAGCGGGACAAGATCGAGGATCGTCTTGCTAAGCTGGCAGAGCAGGTGAAGGATCTGACCGCTATCCTGGGTGACCCCGCAAGAGTCAACCAGATCATCAAGGACGATATGCTGGAGATCAAACGCAAGTACGGCGACGAACGTCGCACCGAGATCCAGCCGATGGAAGACGAGATCATTCTGGAGGATCTCATCGACCGTCACACCTGCGTCATCACCATGACCCACAGCGGCTATATCAAGCGGCAGAACAGCGACGCTTACTCCGCTCAGAGAAGAGGCGGCAAGGGTATTATCGGAATGACCACAAAGGAAGAGGATTTCGTGGAGCAGGTCATCGCCGTGGATACACACTCTCACCTGATGCTCTTCACCAACGCGGGCAAAGTCTACACCATCAAAGCCTACCGCATTCCCGAGGCGGGCAGAACCGCCAAGGGCACCAATATCGTAAATCTCTTGGAAATGGGCGAGGACGAGAAGATTACCGCCATGATCAGCGTACCGAACTTTGACGAGAACGAGTATCTGCTCTTCGTCACCAAGAACGGCACCGTGAAGCGGACTTCGCTGGCGGAATTTGCTATCCAGCGCAAGGGAGGCAAGATCGCGCTGTCGCTGGACGAGGGCGACGAGCTGGTCTACGTTCGTCATACTACCGGCTCCGACCACGTCATCATCGCTACCCGCGACGGCAACGCCATCCGCTTCGACGAGCAGGATGCCCGTCCTATGGGCAGAACCGCCCGCGGCGTGCGCGGCATCCGTCTGGAGGAGGGCGACAGCGTGGCAGGCGTAACGCTGGTAGACGATACCAAGACGCTGGTCACCATTACCGAGCGCGGATTCGGCAAGCGGACGAGCTTCGACGAGTTTACCTGCCATAACCGCGGCGGCAAGGGCGTGATCTGCCATAACATCGGCGAAAAAACCGGCGCGCTGGCAGGCATTGCCACCGTTTCCGAGGACGACGATCTGATGCTGATCACCAGTACCGGCACCATGATCCGCGTCAACGCATCCGATCTCTCCCGCTACAGACGTTCCGCCGCAGGCGTCATCGTTATGCGACTGGACGAGGGCAGCTATATCGTCAACTTTGCAAAGGTAGAAAAGCAGGATGACGAGGAAACTGCCGGCGAGGAGGAACAGGCGTGAAAAAAATCACAGCCGTATTGCTGATATTGACCGCGCTCTTGACGCTTCTTACGGGATGTAAAGGTCCCTATTCCGATCAGGATGCGGTGGATATTCTGATCCCGCTTTTGGAAAAGGATGCTAAGCTGAACGTCTACGTTTGGGGAGACGGATTCTCCACTCGGGAGGATCCCGGGCAGGACGTTTATGCTACCGATACCTGCAAATACTACCGAGTCAACGAGGATGCGCCTTACCACAGCGTAGAAGAATTGAAAGCTGCTATCTCTGAAGTATACAGCACGCAGATGCAGGAAAAAATCTATCAATACGCCTTTGAAAATACCGATGAGTCTATGGCGCGCTTCTGTGATTTCAAGCAGAATGACGCGGTCGCCGATCTGCAGATCGACGTGACCGCCAATCATCCTCCCCGTTCTCTGACGGCAGTGTTCTATCCCGAAACCGCCGTAGTGGAGCGATCCACCGCTACCATTATCGAGGCAAAGGTGGAATACAGCATCGGCGAGGACGGCGAGCGGCAGACCACAACCATCCGTCTGCTCAAACAGGACGACGTCTGGAAGCTGGACACTTACACCTGGGCGGGAAAAGTGGCATAATCGGGGCTCCTCGCCCCGAACCCCGCCAAAGAAACTTTTTTGGAAAAAGTTTCTTTGGAATCTTCAAAAATTTCCGAAAAGCCGCCGACTACTCGGCGGCAGTGAAAGTCATTAATCAATAATTACCCCGAAAATTGCGTAGCAATTTTCTTATGAAAAGTTTTTGAGGAGGTTTGGAGGAACCAGATGTTTGTTGCAGTTGTAAAACAACTGCAACAAACTCCCGCGTAATTCGGCAACGCCGAATTACAAGTTTTATCAAAAAAGTTCCTCCAAGAAAAAACATGGCGAAAGCAACAAAAAAAGCCGCTCCCGTTGTGGCGGCGGATAGCGAAGACGCAAAGAAAAAAGCGCTGGATACGGCGCTGACTCAAATTGAAAAGGATTTCGGTAAAGGCTCCATCATGCGGTTGGGCGAGAACGCTTCCATGAACGTGACGGCTGTCTCTACCGGTTCGCTGACCCTGGATCTGGCGCTGGGCATCGGCGGTCTGCCGAAGGGGCGCGTGATCGAGATCTTCGGTCCCGAATCCTCCGGTAAGACCACGCTGGCACTCCATTGCGTGGCAGAAGTGCAGAAAAAGAACGGTATTGCCGCTTACATCGACGTAGAAAACGCGCTGGATCCCGTGTACGCACAGAATTTGGGCATCAATATAAACGAGCTGCTGGTCTCCCAGCCCGACTCGGCGGAGCAGGCACTGGAGATCACCGAAGCGCTGGTACGCTCGGGCGCGGTGGATATCGTGGTCGTAGACTCGGTAGCCGCGTTGGTTCCTCAGTCCGAGGTGGACGCCGAGATGGGCGCGACCCAGGTTGCGGTGCAGGCAAGACTTATGTCCCAGGCGCTCCGTAAGCTCACCGGTGCCATTTCCAAGACCAACTGCATCGTGATCTTCATCAACCAGCTCCGTATGAAGGTAGGCATCGTCTACGGTAACCCCGAGACTACCCCCGGCGGCTCCGCGCTGAAGTATTACTCCTCGGTTCGTCTGGACGTGCGCCGCACCGAGACCCTGAAGAACGGCTCCGAAAGCTACGGCAACCGTACCAAGGTTAAGATCGTCAAGAACAAGGTCGCTCCCCCCTTCAAGACTGCTGAGTTCGACATCGTCTACGGTAAGGGAATCTCAAAGGTGACCGAGATCCTGGATCTGGGCGTGGCGTTGGGATTCGTGGACAAGAGCGGTGCCTTCTACTCTTACAACGGCGAGCGTCTGGGTCAGGGCAAGGAAAAGACCAAGACCTTCCTGGAGGAGCATCCCGACATCTGCAACGAGATTGAGGAAAAGATCCGCAATGCGGGTGCCGACGTGGGAATCGAGACCGACGAGGATCCGCTGGACAACGCTGATTTCGATATTGATCTCGTATAACGGTAACCAATGAAATTTATCAATGCAAAAGATCTTCCCCAAAAAGAAGATCTTGAGGCGGAGGACGTTCTGAAAGAAACTCCTCAGCCTAAATCCCGTCGGGAGCGGAAGGAGCGCACTAAAAAAGAGCCTCCTTCCGCGCAGACGGCGGCGCTGAGACTGATCTCTATGCGGGATCACAGCAGCCGACAGCTCAGAGAAAAGCTCTCGGAAAGAGGCTATTCTCCCGAGGAGATCGAAGAAACGCTGGATTTTCTCAGGGAAAAACGCTTTTTGGACGATCTCCGTTACGGGCGGAATCTGATCCGTTACATGGCAGAGCGGCGTTACTTCGGAGCCTACAAGATCCGCATGGAGCTGTTGCAAAAGCTGGATCGGAAGTACATCGACGAGCTTCTCCCGGATGAGCTTGAAAATTACGACTTCGCCGTGCTGGCGAGGGAACTGGTGGAAAAGCCGCAACTGCGTGGAAAATCTCGGGAGGCGCTCATCCGTAAGCTGAAGGCAAACGGCTACGGTGTCAGCGAAATCCGTTACGCGCTGGCTGATGTGACGAGAGAAAAAGATTGACTCGTTGTAGGGGCGCGCATTGCGCGTCCGTTCACGAACGGTTTGCGCAAAACAAAAATGAACGATTCGGACGCGCAATGCGCGCCCCTACGATGTTCCATATGGCCAGCGAATTAACCATTATATAAACTTGTTTACCAAAAAGTTCTTTGCCTACTTTCTTTCAAGAAAGCAGGTGCGGAGGATTAATTTATGAAAGTAGGATTTGTTTCCCTTGGATGTTCCAAGAACCAGATCGATACCGAGCGGATGCTGGCAAAAGTGGCAGAGGCAGGGTACGAGATTACCGGTGAGGACATCGAAGCGGACGTAATCATTATCAATACCTGCGCGTTCATCGAGAGCGCAAAGCAGGAATCTATCGACAACATTCTGGATGTGGCGTGGCTGAAGAAGCACCGCCATCTGAAGGGAATCGTGGTGACCGGCTGTTTGGCCGAGCGCTATCGGGACGAGATATTTACCGAACTGTCCGAGGTAGACGCCGTGATCGGCGTCGGAGCCATCAGCGACATCGTTCCCGCTGTAGAAGCCGCCGCGAAGGGTGAGCGGTATTCCTCTTACAAGGATAAGAATACCTCTGATCTCGGCGGAAACCGCATTATCACCACGCCCCATTATACTGCTTATCTCAAGGTCGCAGAAGGATGCGACAACTGCTGTACCTACTGTGCGATTCCGCTGATCCGCGGCAGGTTCCGCTCCCGTCCTATCGAGGACATCGTGGAGGAGGCGAAAGAGCTGGAGCGGATGGGCGTCAAGGAACTGAACCTGATTGCCCAGGATACCTCCCGCTACGGTCTCGACCTGTACGGAGACTACGCGCTGGCAAAGCTGGTGAAGGCAATCACCGCCGCCACTGAGATTCCGTGGATCCGACTCTTGTACTGCTACCCCGACAAGATCACCGACGAGCTCCTGGAGGAGTACCAAAACAACCCTCGACTGGTCAAGTACATTGATCTGCCCATCCAGCACATCAACGACCGCATCCTGCAGGCGATGAACCGTCACGGCGACGGCGCGCTGATCCGTGAGACGGTCTCCCGTATTCGCAAAGCCGTCCCCGACATGACCATCCGCACCACTGCCATCGTCGGCTTCCCCGGCGAGACCGAGGAGGAGTTTGCCGAGCTGTGCGACTTCATCAAAGAGACGAAGTTCAATCATTTCGGTGCCTTCACCTACTCTGCCGAGGAGGGAACGCCTGCGGCAGATCTTCCCGATCAGATCGACGAGCAGGTCAAACAGGATCGGTACGACATTATCATGAACACCCAGCTTCCCATCGTTGAAGCATACAACCAGTCCAAGCTGGAAAAGCGCATCAAGGTCATCGTGGAGGGATTTGATCCCGTTTCCGAGGCGTTCTACGGTAGAAGTGCCGCGGACGCTCCCGACATCGACGGCAAGATCTATTTTACTGCGGCTCCCGGTCAGCAGTTAAAGCTGGGTAGTTTCGTCTTTGTCCGCATCAAAGAGGTCGTGGATTACGATCTTGTGGGTGTGAAGATCTGAAATTTCGGGTCATCCGATGAAATGGAAAGGAATATTCTTATGAGTTGTCCTAAAAATTTGCCTAACGTGCTGACCGTGATCCGTGCGCTTTTAGTGCCCGTATTTATGATCTTGGTGATTTTTCCGCTGTTTCCCGAAACGCCTACCCGTCTGGTTGGCGCGGCGTTGTTCGGACTGATTTCGCTGACCGATATGTTGGACGGCAATCTCGCCCGCAAGTATAACATCGTATCCGATTTCGGTAAATTTCTGGATCCGCTGGCGGATAAACTGCTGGTGCTGGGCGCGATGCTCTCGCTGGTGCTGTTCAACGGAATGAAGGAAGGCGATTACGTTTTTGCGGCCACTTGTACCTTTGCTATTTTCATTGTGCTTCTGCGCGAGCTGGCGGTCACTTCGCTCCGTCTCTTGGCAAAAAAGTCTGACGGTAAGGTCATCGCCGCCAATATGGCAGGCAAGGTGAAGACCGTTTCTCAGATCGTTTTCGTCATCGCCGCCATGCTGGAGCCTCTGCTGGTGGGTTATTATCCCGAAGGTTTCGGATATCTGTTCATCACCTATATTTCGCTGGCAGTTATGGTTTATATGACCGTTTATTCCGGTATCAAGTACTTTATGATCTATCTTCCCATGATCAAATCCGAATAATCAATCATTTTTCTTGCAAACCACAAACTTTTCCACATTCTTGTGGAAAAGTTTGTGGATTTATCAACATTACCGATGAAAGGAGTTTATCGCCATGACCGTCACCGAGCTTTCCAAGAAGCTGAAGCTGGATCCCCACGGGGTCTATCTGTTCTACGGCGAAGAGGAATACCTAAAACGTCGATACTTGGAACAGATCCGAAGTGCGATTCCCGACGACGGGTTCAATCACGTCAAGATCAGTGGCGATCTCCTTGCCCTTTCCCAAGAGCTGGACGGGCTTGCTCTGTTCGGCGGCGACCGCCTCATCGAGCTGTGGGATACCGATTTCTCCAAGGTGGGCGGCGAACAGTTGGACGCCCTTTGTGAACTTCTGAAATCGGCGGAGGATACCGTGATCCTCTACACCCATCCCGACGAGTTTCCTGCGGGAACGCCGAAAAAGCCGTCGCCCCAACTGGCTGCACTGCAGAAATGCACCGTCGCCGTCAATTTTGAACGGCAAAAGCCCGCCGCTCTGCAGGGATGGCTGGCGCGTCACGCCACCGCGCAGGGATGCTTCCTCGCTCCCGAGCTTTGCCGAAAGATGATCGACTACTGCTCTGCCGATATGTTCGTGCTGGCGGGCGAGGTGGAGAAGGTCTGCGCCTATGTGACGGCGCAGGGACGGAATGTGATCGAGGAACGGGATATCTTGACCGTTGCGTCTCCCTCCACCATTTACGGTGCCTTCGATTTTACCAACGCACTGCTGGATCGGGATAAGGCGAAAGCCTTCGTTCTGCTGTCCGATATGATCCGTCGGAAAGAGAAGCCCCATGATATTCTCGGTACGGTCTCCCGTATGATGAGCGATCTGCTTCAGATCCGCGTGCTCCGTGACTGCGGAATGACGCCCGCTGAGATCGCGTCTAAGTTGAAGATGCACGAATACGTCCTGTCGCTCCGTCTGCAATCGGCGATGAAGCGGTCGATGGAGCAGCTGGAGCAAACGGCGGCTCTGTGCAGAGAGGCGGATCGGAAGATCAAAACTACGCGGCTGGACTCCTATCGGGTCATTGAGCTGTTGATCTTGGAGTTGTGAGGCGACGATGAAGCTGAAAATCAATCGCGTGGTGCTGGTAGAAGGCAAATATGATAAGATCAAGCTGGACTCTCTGTTGGACGCTACCGTTCTTACCACCCACGGCTTCGGGATCTTTAAGGAAGCCGAGAAAAAAGCCCTTCTGCGTCGGCTTGCCAAGGAGCGGGGACTCATCGTGGTCACCGACAGTGACGGCGCGGGCAGGGTGATCCGCGGACATATCGCCTCGATCCTGCCGAAAGAGCAGGTGATCCACCTGTACATCCCCAAGATAAAGGGCAAGGAAGCCCGCAAGACCGAAGCCTCCAAGGAAGGCACGCTGGGCGTGGAGGGCATGGAAGCCGATCTGCTCCGCTCTCTCTTTGCACCCTATGCGGTGGATGCGGATACGGACGTCGCTCCCACGGAGCCGGTCAGCAAGTTCCGCTTTTACGAGGATGGCTTCACCGGCGCGCCCGACAGCACCAAATCCCGCGCAAAGCTGGCGAAGGAGCTGGATCTGCCCGACGATCTGACGGCAAACGCTCTGCTGGAGGCGATCAATCTGCTGGGGGGATTGCCCCTTTATGAAAGCACATTGGCTCGGATGGATGCGCGATCCGAGGAGTCCTTTAAGAGTTCTACCGATAAAACGTAATCTGTTTCCGAAAGGAGTTTTCTATGAAATGTCCCGTTTGCGGCAGTATGGATAATAAGGTTATCGACAGCCGACCTACCGAAAATTCTGCCATTCGCCGTCGCCGTGAGTGCAATAGCTGCAAAAACCGCTTTACCACCTACGAGATGGTGGAGATGACCCCCCTCTTCGTCATTAAGAAGGACGGCTCACGCGAGGTTTTCGACAAGCGTAAGATCATGACCGGTCTCATCAAGTCCTGCTATAAGCAGAACGTGAAAAACGAAGATCTGGACGCGCTGGTGGACGACATTGAGGCAGAACTGCTGAACAACCTTCGCTCTGACGTTTCCACCCGTGAGATCGGCGAAATGGTAATGGTACGCCTGCAGAAGCTGGACGAGGTCTCCTACGTTCGCTTCGCGTCGGTCTACCGCGAGTTCAAGGACATCGACACCTTTCTGCACGCGATCAATCAGCTGAGAAGCAAGAACTGAGAGGAGTCAACGGAATGTTTGGTTTGTTTGGCAAGAAAGCTATGGATATAGAAGCGTCTAAAGCCTTTTGGAATTGGTTCGTTCAAAAAGAAGAGTGGATCAAAGAAACAGTCAACACCGATGGAATGCGCGTGGTTGGGGCGGTGGATGCACAACTAAAGCCCGTCTTTTCCTATTTCAAGGGAGAGATCGAATTCCAACTGGGTTACAACGATGGGACCGGTGAGTTTTTCTTCTTCCATCTGGGCGACCCAAATCTTCTTCGTGACGGCAAGACGTTGGGCGATATGATGCCCGACGAACTGCGTGAGCATTGGACATTTATTCTCGAAGCATAACGAAAAACCTGCGAAATCAGCGATTTCGCAGGTTTTGTTGGTTATTCGGATTCTTTATGCTCCTTCTCCTCTTTCCGGGGGGCGGACTCTTTTTTGCCGTTTCGGGCGTGGAACAAGTGGCTGACCACGAACCCTAAGAAGAATACGGTAACTGCGGCGAAGGAGAAGATCAGGATTGCCGTCCACGGATTTTCCGCCATCACGGAGGTCTGCACCTTGGCAAGCTCTTCGGGAGTGTCCAGCAGGATGGTGTGGAAGGTGTAGGTGCGGGCGGTACCGTCCTCGGCTTTGCAGACGATGGTGAAGGTGCCCGCGGTAGCTTCGTCCAGCGTCGTGCCGGGAGCCCGCTCGGCGGGGATGGTCAGCGGATCTGCGATCGCATTATCGGCAGGGGTCGGCGTGAGCGTTACGTCCTGTCCCTTCACCAAGTATATGGAATACTCGTTGATCTCGGGAGAAAACGCCGGGAAGAGCAGACCGTCGGACAGCTCCAACGACAAAATGCGGTTGTCGGAGGAGGGCACGTAATTGGGATCGGCAAGTCGGGTGACGTTAACGGTGTATACCTGCTGCAGTCCCGACTCGGAGATGACCGTGATGCGGATCTCGTTTTCGCCTACCTTCAACTCGCGGCTGCTGAGCTTGACCTGTCCGTATTCACAAGCGATGGCAGAAATATCGGCGTAATAGGTGGTGTAGGGTAGAGTGACGCTGTACTCGGTGATGTCGGGGGAAAATGCGGGAGTCAGATTGCCTCCTTCTACTGACAGTGATTCCAGCGTGCATTCGGTAGACAGCGGGCGGGTCACCGTCCGGGCGAAGCCGTCACCGGGCAGGATCACCTCTTCACTGCCATTGTAAACGGTGGCATCGGATAGTGTAAAGGAAAGTTCATCGCCTTCCACGGCAGTATCTACGATGCGGAAGGTAATGTGGATCAGTTCGATCGCACCGGTCAGATCGCGGTTTTCGGTGGACAGCCCCAAATACTTCAGTGTTCCATCTGCGTGAGAGAAAGTCATCTCCCAATCCTCAGGGATGACCTCGCTCTTCACGTAGGCGAGTATGGCGGGATCGTAGGTGAGACTCCCCTGTATTGCCCGAAGATTCGCAGTGTTGCAGAGCAGCGTGAAGGTGACCTCTTCCCCAGCGCGGAGCGCTTTGGGAGCGGTCAACGTTACGCCTTCGGTAACGGTGGGCGCCTCCTCGGTGACGGGAGGATCTTCGGTTGCGGGTGCATCGGTAGAGGGCTCGTTGGTGATGGGCGCAGCTTCCTCGCTTGCAACCGTATCCGATTCTGCCAAAACGGGCAGTACGGTAAAATCGGCGGTAAATAGAACGATCAGACAGAGCAGGATGGAGGGGATTTTAATTGCTTTTTTCATACTTTTCTCGGATCTAAACATCCTATCAGACCGATCCGGCGGGATCGTCTGTCAGGGTAAGGGGGTAAAGCGCGCAGTAATCGGCAAGGCTGACCGAGCCGTCGCCGTCCAGATCACCGGCGCGCATAGCAAGGGCGGACAGCTCCAGATTGCCCATCAAATAGTCGCTGAGCATAGCGAAGTCGCTGACGGTAGCGTATCCGTCGCCGGTGAGATCGCCCATAACGTACAAAGTTGCGGTATCCTGCACGGTGCCGTTGTAGACCAGCCGAACGGTATAGCCGGTGCCGACGGTAGCGGTATCGGGAAGGACTTTTCCGTTTTTGAGTACCTCAATACGGTCGCCCGATTCGAAATACTGCCGCAGAGCGGCAACGGTGGTGCCCGCGGGAATGCCGGTAACGGCGTCCTCTTCCACGTTCAGTTTATCGGACTTCAGGTAGTTCAGGATCACCGTGAACTTCATCGTCTGACTCTTGCCGCCGTAGCTGACCGTGACGGTCTGAACGCCCGGAACGGTATTGTCGTATCCGCTGACGGCAAAGCCGTCGGTTGCGTAGGCGGTAGTACCGTTATCGTAGGACAGCTTCAGCCGCATACCGGTGGTGTCAAAGGGATCGAAGCAGAAGTATTCCATTGTAGCGGGATAGTCTACGATCTGGATCGCGGTCAGGGATTTTGCCTTGACCGTTACCGTAAAGGTAGCGGTCTTTCCGTTATAGGTGACGGTGATGGTTTGGGTGCCGATCTTGTTTTTATCGTATCCCTTGACCGAATAGTTGGTGACCGTAGCGTTGGTGTCGTTATCGTAGTACGCTTTGACCTTCAGCCCGCTTAGATTGATATCTTGACCTTCGATGTAGGTCAGCTTACTGGGCTTGGACGAGATCTTGATGCCGGTCAGAGACTTTGCGCTGACCTGCACGGTGAAGGTCGTTTTGAATACGCTGTAGGAAACGGTCAGGGTCTGTGTGCCCAGGGTGTTTTTCTGATATCCGCTGACCGAAAATCCGGTAACGGCGGCGCGGCTGCCGTCGGAGTAGACGGCGTTTACGGTCAGACCGCTTTGCTGGAATGCCTGTCCTTCCTTGTACTCGGTCTTGGAGGGCACGGTTTTGATCTCAATCCCCACGTGGCGGCGGGTCTCCGTCTCTTTGCAGACCGAGCAGGTACGTTCCTCTACCTGAGCCGCGGAAGCGGAAGCCTTGGTAGTGACCTTCCATGCCGAATGGGTGTGTCCGCTGCTGCAACGCTCGTCGGTGGCGGTAAAGATCGATGCTTTGGCGTAGGTTTTCGCGTAACTGCCGTCGGTGTAGTAGATCACCTGCAGCGTGCTGTCATCGAAAGCGGTGGCGCCGATGGAAGTGACCGAGGGAGGGATGTAGATCCCTTCAATATGACTACAGCCCGTGAAGGCGGTGTTTGAGATGGCGGTCAGCGTGTAGATGGCGTTGTTGTACAGAACGTATTTGGTCAGATAGACCTGTCCCGCATATTCCCCCGTATATCCGGAGGAATTAACGGTGCCGTCTCCGCCCACCGTGGCGGTCATTTCCACGTGATCGAAGGTGTAACGGATACCCGAATCGTCGTACCCATCGGTGCCGACGAGTGTGACCATTTCCTCTTCGTTGATACTCACCAGATAGTCCATATTGACCCATCCGTAGTAGCCGCAATAAGAGGTATAGCCCCATTTGCCGTCAGCGGAATATTCGTGAATCCGGATCACCTTTGACGCCCGTACCGTTCCTACGCGGGCGGAGGAGGTAGAGGCGGTTTCGCGGACGGAGAGCGTAGTGGATACGTTGACCACGTAAAGATCGGTGTCGGGATCGGACATACTGTATTCCGAGAAGAAAATATTCATTTCGCGCACGCGCCGATCGTAAAGTCCTTGCAGAAACTGACCGCCCGCGTGACAAATCGAGCAGTAAGCTTCAATAAAGGCTTCCTGATCGGTTAAGTATTCGCCGGTTTTGAGCATGGTGATAAAGGCGTAATCTTTGGTTGTCCAAACGTATTTGCCTAAATTGTAGCCAAAGCTGGCAAGCGCGTCAAACTGGTTCTGATTGAGCAGGATCTTATTGTCTGTCAGAAACTCGTTGAGCTTGACGTTAAAGGTATCTACCATGGAGCGGAGCAATTCAGAGGCTTCCCGCTCGGGAATGCCGTCGGGGTAAAGCGTAGTGGAAAAGCCGGTAGGAGAATTTTCATCCTCGTAAACCGTAGATGAATCACAGTAGGATCCGTAACCGTAGGAATACTGCTTGTAGTCCCACACGGGATACGCCGTGAATCCTTCAAAGCTCTTGATCAGCTCCAGACCGGCATCGCTGATCTCGTGGGTATAATCAATTTCCTGCGACGCAGAGGGAGTTTCGGTTCCTGCATCGGTTTCGGCAGAGGAGTCGGCGGATGCGCCGGAGACGAGAGTGCCGGTACTGTCTTCGGCAAATACCGAAAGCGCGGGCGAAATGGCTTGACACAATAGCATCGCCGCCAGTCCCAGCGAAAGGAATCGTTTCTTCATTCTTTCACCTGTCGTGTATAGTTATGGACATACGGTTGATTGTAAGGTCGCAGTTCATATTGTATCATTTTTTTCCGGGTTTGTCAATAGATATTTTCCCGCAAAGCGGTCTATAGCAGGAAAATGCAGGAAAAATCGTCAGCAATTTTGCGATTTTATGCTAATTTTAGACAAATCTTTACAAAATAAGCGTCTCCGATTTACATCGGAGACGCAGGTATGATTCAGTTCAGATCGCCCAGGAATCGGTGCAGTCCTTCTCCCAGGAGAAGGATCACCAACCCGGGAAGCAGCAGAAACGGTGCCAGCGTCGGCGGAAGCGGAACGATCCCGAAGGGTGTGCCCAGCGCGGGGAAAATCAAGCAAAGACAAATAAACGCGCAGATCAGTACCAGTGCGGTGACAAACATCCTGCCTACCGAAACGCCGGGGGTCTGATGACCGGTGTGCCGTCCCGTTTCCAAAAGCAGGACGACCATAGCGGGGATGGCGCTGAGCAACAGCAGAGCGGAACGCTGAGCGGCTCCGATCGACCAAAGCATGGACAGCGCCAAAACCGCCAACAGACTTACCGCCAATACGCCGCCGATCGCCACCGACAGCAGGCAAAGATTGCGACGGTATCGCTTTTGGGCGTTCGGCTCGCCTTGCTTCCCGTGGCGGGATGCAGATCTGCGGGCAAGATAGTCGGTAGGACGGTCCAGCGCCAGTGTCAGAATAGCGGCAAGATCGACGATCATGCCCCAGAACAAGAGCTGTACCGGAGACATCCACAGCACGCCAAATACAAAACCCAGCAAGGTCAGGAGCAGGCGGGCAGTCAGTGAAGCCGTCAGATAGACGACCATTCGCTTCAGTCCGCGGAAGATATGTCGTGCGGAGCAGATGGCGGTGGTCAGCGCGTTGAGGCCGCCGCTACCGTCCTTATCCACCATGGACAGCACTACGTCGGAAACAAATCGCAGGGCGTCGCAGCCGTTCAGCGCGCCATCGGAGGACTGGCTGAAGTGGACGGGGATCTTTGCTCCCGCGGGAGACGCAAGACTGCGCAGTCCCTTGCCCGACAGGGTCAGCGCTTGGGTAGCACCCACGTCCGCTTCGCGGATCAGCGTGATCTCGGCAAGCTCACGCCCCATATACAGAACGCACTCGCCCTTTTCCTTCCACAGCTTCATCACTGTGCGCCGCATAGTGACCGAAAGTCCCTGATAGAGCGTATATCCCGTAAAGTTTGAAAGAAACAGATCGTCTCCCATGGCGCGGATCTCACCTGCGGTGACCGCTTGCGAACGGTCGTCCAGAATTCCCAGTGCCTCTGCCAAATAATAGCCACGCTCCGATTCCTCGGGGCAGAGAAGAATGACCCGCAGACCTGCTTCCTTGAGTTTTCGTACCGTCTTGGCACAGCCGGGAAGCAACGGCTGATCAAAGGAGAGCAGTCCCTCAAACGTCAGTTGACCGGTAAGATCGCCCAGCGATGCCAGACCGCGAGCGGCGGTGAGGGTGGTGGCAATGGCGGTGATCTGCCGTCCGCCCCGCATCAGCTGACCTGCGTCGGTGAGGATCTGCTGACGGCGAACCGTAGACAGCGGGCGCGGCAATCCTGCGGCGTCGGTATAATGGGAGCAGAGCGTCAGGATCTGCCGTACGTCGCCGCGGGCGATGAGAATATATTGTCCCGAATGGCGAGTCAAGGTCAGATCGCAAACCGGAAGCCCCTCGGGGGTGTCCTCCCGACGCCGATGCTCGATGAGTCGGTACGCCTCATCCAGCTTGGCGCTCCAAATGCCGGATTGGTTGCCGGCCTTCAGAATGGCGTCTTCTTCGAAGGAGAAGGTGTTGGCACCCGTCTCGCCCAGGGTCACCAGCCGATCGGTTCCGTAAATACCGGTAGACAGAACGCCGTAGCGCAAAAGCTCCTGACAGAGAGGCTCCTCGGTCTTGGGATCGAAATCGTAAAACGTGCCGCCTGCCATCAGCGAGGAGAGGCGCATATCCTGTTCGCTGACCAGACATTCCGGCGGGATCAGCAGAGTGGTGACGCCCGCCAGGGCGGAGAGCTTGTCCGCATTTTTGATGAGCGCACCCTTGGTGATCTTGTTTTGCTGTTTGACTGCGCCGAAAATGCCGCTCGCCACTAAAATGCGGGCGAAGGCGGTGTAAAACTCGCTGAGCGCGGACACCGACAGTGCCAGTAGCGTGAGAAAACCGCTTAGTATCTCCCAGCGGTGCGTGGCAAGATTCAGCAACGTCAGTACAAACACCAACGAAATCGAGATCAGAGACGCAAAATGAGAGATCTTCTGTAGCTGATCGAAAAGTGTCAGCTTGTCGTAACGGACGGCGGGGCGGTTTTTGTGCGTGCGGCAAACCAGCGTTTCCTCGCCGGTCAGGCAGACGATGGCGCGCCCCCGCCCCCGTGCCACGATGGTGGAAGCGAAGACCATATTGACCTGCTGATGCGGCTCCAGATTACGGTAATCGTAAAACGCCGCGTTCTTGCGGACGGCGCCCTTGGCGTCGGTAATACCCGATTCCAGCAGATACAGATCCTGATCCTCGATCAGCCGCGCGTCGGCAGGTACGATGTCACCTGCTGAGAGAATGATCACGTCGCCCGGAACCAGCTGCTCCTGACGGAGAATGAACATCCGACCGTCTCGGATGACCTTGACGTAGGGGAGCGAAAATTTACTCATCCCCGCAAAGATTTGTTGTGCTTTGTTGTATACGAAGATCATCGACGCGTAGCCGATGCCCAAAAGCAGGATCAACGCCATCGAAACCGCGGCGTTTCCGAAAAATGCGGAGATAGCCGCCGTCAGGAGAAGCAGCACGGACAGCGGATTGAACGTGATCTGCCGAAGATATGTAGTAAAATTCCCCTCGGGAATGGGGAAGATTCGGTTGAAGCCCCATTGACGGGTGCGCCGTTTGGCTTCCGCCGCCGTCAGACCGGCGTACAAATCGCTGCCCAGCGTCTCTGCCGCCTCCTCGGGCGTAAGATCAAACCATCTTGCCATACTTGCTCCTTTTTTTATTTTATTGGGGAACTTTTTGAAAAAAGTTCCCCAAACCCCTCAAAAACTTCTGCAAGGCGCGGCAAATACTTGCCGCGCGGATTTGCCCGGGAACTTTTTGAAAACAAATTTTCCAAACCCCTCAAAAACTTCTGCAAGGCGCGGCAAATACTTGCCGCGCGGATTTGCCTGGGAACTTTTTGAAAACAAATTTTCCAAACCCCTCAAAAACTTCTGCAAGGCGCGGCAAATACTTGCCGCGCGGATTTGCCCGGGAACTTTTTGAAAACAAATTCCCGAAACCCTTCAAAAACTTCTGTGGGGACGGCAAATACTTGTCGCTCGCAGTAATGACTTGCCCCGTGCCGCAAGTATTTGCGGCACTCTATAAAAGTTCTGTGCGCCACTTTCTTTCAAGAAAGTGGCAAAAGATCAAACACAAGCGATTACCAGCTCGTCGCCGTTGGCGGTGATGGATGCGGCAGAGATGCCGACGCTGTAATCGGCGATTAGCTTGGAGGCCAGTGCATCCTCCACCTCGCGTTGGATCACGCGGCGCAGATTGCGGGCGCCGAACTTGCGGGAGTAGGACTTTTTCGCCAGAAGTGCGGCGGCATCCTCGCTCCAGCTAAGGGCGATGCCCCGCTCGGAGAGGGCGGCGCGCAGATCGGAGAGCTGAATAGCGGCGATCTTTACGAAATCCTCCTCGTCCAGCGTGCGGAAGGTGATGATCTCGTCGATTCGGTTGAGAAATTCGGGACGCAGGAAGGATTCCAGCGCCTTTTGGGTCTTGGACTCTTCCACGGTACGAGCCGCAGGGTTGAAACCGGGCGTAGCAGAGATGCCGTTGGCACCTGCGTTGGTGGTCATCACGATGACGGTGTTCTCAAAATTCACCTTCTTGCCCGACGCATCGGTGATAACGCCGTCGTCGAGAATTTGCAGGAGAATGTTCATTACGTCGGGATGTGCCTTCTCGATCTCGTCGAAGAGAACGACCGAGTAGGGTTTTCTGCGGATCTTTTCGGTGAGCTGACCTGCTTCGTCGTAGCCGACGTAGCCGGGAGGCGCTCCGATAATACGGGAAACGCTGTGCTTTTCCATAAACTCCGACATATCCAGACGGATCAGCGTCTCGGGAGAATCGAAGAGGTCGGCGGCAAGGGTCTTGACCAGCTCGGTCTTGCCCACGCCGGTGGGACCTGCGAAGATAAAGGACACGGGACGGCGTTTTGCCGTAACGCCGGTGCGACTGCGCTTGATGGCGCGGGCGACGGCGTCCACCGCCTCGCCCTGCCCGACGATCCGCTTTTTCAGACGGTCGGCAAGATGGTCGATGCGTCTGAATTCGTTTTCGGTGATGTTGGCGGCGGGGATGCCCGTCCAGACCTCAATGACCTCAGCCAGCTCGTCGGTGGTCAGCGCCACCTTGTCCCGCTCTGCGGAGGCTTCCTTGAATTCCGCTTCTGCCGCAAGCTCCTTCACTCGCAGTTCGGCGATCTTCTGATATTTGGCGTTCTGCGCCTCGTCGGTAGTGGTTTCCTCGGCTTCGGCGGCATCCTTCTCCTTGCGGACGGTCTCCAGCGCGGCAGTCGCCTGCTCTGCTCGTTTGATAGCGGGGGAGCGGAGCGCCAGGTAAGCGGCTGCCTCGTCGATCAGATCGATGGCTTTGTCAGGGAGGAAACGGTCGGTGATATAGCGTTCGGACAGAGTGACCGCCCGCTCGACGGTGAGATCGGGGATCTTCAGCCCGTGGAAGTTTTCGTAGTAGGTCTTGATGCCCTTCAGGATAGCGACGGTGTCGGCAATAGAGGGCTCTTCCACCATGATGGGCTGGAAGCGTCGCTCCAGCGCGGCGTCCTTTTCGATATACTTGCGGTATTCCGCCAGGGTAGTGGCGCCGATGAGCTGGATCTCGCCTCGGGAGAGAGCGGGCTTCAGGATATTGGCGGCGTTCATGGAGCCTTCAGAATCGCCCGCGCCCACGATGGAGTGAACCTCGTCGATGACCAGAATGATATTGCCCAGCGCCTTGACCTCTTCGATCAGACCCTTGATCCGCGACTCGAACTGTCCGCGGAACTGCGTGCCTGCCACAAGGGAAGTAAGATCTACCAGATGCACCTCTTTGTTTTGCAGCTTATAGGGAGCCTCACCGGAAGCGATCTTCTGTGCCAACGCCTCTGCAATAGCGGTCTTGCCCACGCCGGGCTCGCCGATGAGACAGGGATTGTTTTTCTGACGGCGGCAGAGGATCTGCATCATGCGGTTCAGCTCGCGGTCACGCCCTACGATGCGATCCAGCTTTCCCGCACGGGCATCGGCGGTAAGATCGGTGCAGTATTGGGAGAGAAATTTCTTTCCTTTGGGGACTTTTCCGCCCTTTTTGCCGCCTTTCGGGGGGACTTCCCCTTCGGCAGAAGGCATACCGGGCATTCCGGGTAATCCCATACTGCCGAAGAGCTTCCGAAAATCAATGGGAGGCGTTTTCCCCTGCGGAGATTCCTCCATCTCATCGCTAT
This sequence comes from Clostridia bacterium, assembly GCA_017451585.1. Taxonomy (GTDB): domain Bacteria; phylum Bacillota; class Clostridia; order Oscillospirales; family CAG-272; genus CAKSQF01. Next base: position 80,955 of record JAFTOC010000002.1, on the reverse strand, counting down.
CGGCGGGCATGATCTCCATGAGATTCTCCATCTCGCCATCCATGCGATCCAGATCCTCGTCGGTAAGCCCCATATTTTTGATAATATCGTTGACGGGTTTGATGCCGAGCTCCTTCGCACACTTTATGCAGATCCCCTCGTTCACCGACTTGTTTCCGTCGATACGGGAGATGAAGATCACGGCAACCCGTTTTTTGCATCTTGCACACATTTCCATAAAAATAAATTCCTTTTTGCGTTGGCAGAAGTAGATTTGATAGTAGATTGCGCAGTACGGGACGCTCCTATGACCGCGCGGTGCATCCAAAAGTTACGGATGCGGGTATGTATTGGTTATTGAAACGCTCAACCGAGTCCCATCAAAAGACGGAACAGATTGTGATCGAACATCCAGCGGGCAACCACCGACCCTTCAAATGCGTCCTCGGACAGCCATCCCAGCGAGACGACCAGCAGCTCGGAGAAGCTGAACAGCAACAGAGACAGGATCTGCGCGTAGAGCAGACCGATCACCGTGCCCAAAACGAAGCCCATCAGTTTGTTGGCTTGCTTGAGTATGGGGAGTTTGCAAAAACGGTCGATGAGGTAGGTTGCGATCTTGACGATCGCCATATACAGCACGAACAGCAGAACGAATGCGATCGCCGAAGCAATGACCTCGGCGGTCATACCGACGCCCAGCAGAGAGGACAATCCTTTTTGATCGCTACCGTCCAGCCATTTCTTCAGAGTCGCTTCCAAAAACGGTTGCAGGATGGGTTTGGTCAGAACGGCGGCGATCATGGCGATCAAACAACCGCAAAGTCCCATTACGCCCCGGATGAATCCGCGCTTGGTATACAGAAACACACAGATTGCCAGCGTGGCGATCACAAGGACGTCCAAAATCATACTCATAGAAGTAATCCTCCGATTCAATTGCAAATTTTATACAAATGAGAGTGTACGGTTAATTTTTCTCCGTACTCCACTCCGGCTCTATCACACGGGTAGCGGTGCAGAGATAGAGTGCGTCGCCCTCGGCGACCGCGGCGCGGATAGCAACGTCGTGTTCAAAACGGCTGACCGTTCCGTCCTCGGTGAGACTGTAGGCGGTGTTTCCCGACAGAAGGATCATTCGATCCTCCCCAAAGGTGATCTCTTCCACCGGCTGTCGGAAGGTGTGCTCCAAAACGGTCTTACCGTCGGCATTCAGCACGCAAAGCCGATAGACGGAGGTGTCGGTTGCTTCCTTATACAGAAGGGCGATGCGGGAGTTTGACAGACTCACGTTATATTCTATCGTGTTTTTCTTAGAAGTGTCATACTCATCGCATAATTTACCGCTTAGATCGTAAAATTTAACACCTTGGTCACAGACAAGCACGAACCGATCTGCGCTGATCCAGGCGGCTTCCAGCGGAACCGTGCCTTCAACCGTCAGGAGAAGAGAGGGCTTGTCGGAGTCGATAGACAGAATCATCAGCTCCGTGCAGATGCCGGTATCTCCTACGAAATAAGAGGAGATGAGCAGGTTTTTACCGTCTTCGGCAAGATCTACCGATGCAATGTATTTATTTTTCTGAATTTTATTCATCAGTTGGAAGGAGCTGCTGTAGACCTCTACCACGCCGAAATACTCTTTCGAACGGGAAGCGATGACGTAGACGCCCTCATCCGACAGATCCACGTCTGCAATGGGATAGCCTGTGGTGGCGGTGTGAACCTGGCTGAAGCCGGTATAAAGGCTGTAATCCCCGCCGGTTCGGTCAAATGCCAACAGATATTTGTCCGACGAGGCAAGTGCGGGAGAATCGTAATGCAGATTGCCCGTATAGGAGGACCGTCCCGAAGCGTCGTAGATAGCGATCTGCCGATCGGACAGCTGTGCCAGAGAGCCCTTGTAGATGGCAAAGGTATTCAGCGGATTGCTGTCGTAGCTGATATTGCCTGCTTCTCCCAGTTCGGTACGAAGCTCAAAGTCTACGTTGCGCATCAGATAGCGGAAATTTTCGATGGTGATCTCTTCTTTGAACAGATTGAGCATTCCCACCAAAAATACTACCAGCAGGATCACGATCCCGTAGCGCAGATAGCGATAGACGGCGGCTTTTTTCAGATACCGCTCGTTGTAGATGACGGGACCCAGCGCCTCTTCGGGGGAAACGTAGCGCTCGTTGGAATAGGAAGCCTCTTGCTCCTGCAGAGCCTTCTCCCGCTTTTGCGTCTGCAAAGCCGCCTGTTCTCTCTTTTTTTGCGGTGTTTTTTTGCGGAATAGGCGCTTTACCCGCACCTGTTTGGCAGGCTTCTCGACCTTGGCGGGCTTATTCGACGATTTTTTCTTTTGTGATTGCTTTTGTTCGGCCATAGAAACCTCCTGTTAAAATTACGGTGAACCGACGGCTCAGCCGATCAGATCGTTGGGATAGACTACGCGATTGAGATACAGCCCCTCCGGCGGGAGGGTGGGACCGGCTTTTCGCCGATCCAGCGACGCAAGTATTGCGGGGATCGCCTCGGGCACGGTCTTTCCCTTGCCTACCTCGGTCAGCGTGCCGGCGATGATGCGTACCATGTTGTAGAGAAATCCGTCTGCCGCCACGCGAACGATCACCAAATCGCCCTCTTTTCGGACGTTGCAGTAATAGATCTCCCGAACGGTGGAGCTTACCACCGAGCCCTGCGCCATCAGGGCGGCAAAGTCATGCCGTCCCACCAGATATGCGGCGGCGGCGTCCATAGCGGCAACGTCCAGCGCTACGGGACAGTGCCATGCTCTGCCTGCGTGATAGGGATGCAGGATAGGGGCGTTATAGATATAGTATTCGTATTCCTTGTGATGGGTCATATAGCGGGGGTGAAAGTCCTCGCCGACCGCCCTTGCCGAGAGGATGGCAATATCCTCGGGCAAATAGGGACGCATCGCCAGCGGGATCTTCTCCGGCGGTAGGGTGGAGCGGATGTCTCCCTCCATGGTGCAGTAAAACTGTTTGGCGTGTACCCCCGCGTCGGTGCGGGAGCAACCTGTGATCTTCAGCGGTGTGCCGAAGAAGCCCTCCAGCGCGTTTTGCAATACCCGCTGGACGGTCAGCGCCTCGTTGTTCTGCGTCTGATAGCCGTGGTAACGGCTACCCATATAAGCAATTTCCAGTAGTATTTTCATTTGATCAGTTGGGGCTTTGCCCTGCGTCGCCCGCCAACGGCGGCCGACTCCTCACCAAAGAAACTTCTTGTAAGAAGTTTCTTTGGAATCTTCAAGAACTTCTTGGATGTGTTACGGTTGCGGACGGCAAGGATTTGCCGTCCCTTATAAAAGTTTTTGAGGGGGTTCGGGGGAACTTTTTTCAAAAAGTTCCCCCGGAAAACTCAAATCCCCAAAAACGCAGGCAGGGGAGCCCAGCGCAGGGCGATGATGCCTGCCATGAAGAGCAGGAAGCAAAGCAGGGCAAACAGATCGCGCAAGGAATAGTGCAAACGGTTCATACGGGTACGTCCCGTACCGCCGTGATAGCAACGGCATTCCATGGCGGTGGCAAGATCGTCGGCACGGCGGATAGCCGAGACGAACAGCGGAATGAAGATGGGGATCAGCGCCTTTGCACGGGAGAGCAGGGAGCCGGTTTCAAAATCGGCGCCGCGCGCCTTTTGGGCGGACATGATCTTGTCGGTCTCCTCGATGAGGGTGGGGATGAAGCGCAGGGCGATGGTCATCATCATAGCAAATTCGTGCACCGGCACCTTGATCTTCTTCAGCGGCGAGAGCATTTGCTCCAGACCGTCGGTGAGGGCGATGGGCGAGGTGGTATAGGAGATGAGCAGCGTAGTACCTGCCAGCAGAGCGGTGACGCGGAGCGCCATAGACGCGGCGTAGACGATGCCGCCCGAGTAGATGTCAATGAAGTAGAAATCCACCAATTGTTTGCCGTCCTTTACCCAAAACAGGTTCAGCACGGTGGTGAATAGAATGATCCAGCGCAGGGGCTTCAGCGATTTCAGCACGGTTTTCATGGGGATCTGCCCCAGCGGTACCAGCAGAAACGCCGCCAGCGTCAGGATCGCAACGGTGATCAGATTGTTTGCAAAGAAGATGGTAACGATATAGAGCAGCGTCAGGATCAGCTTCATTCGCGGATCCAGTTTGTGCAGAAGAGAGTTTCCGGGGAAATACTGCCCTAAGGTAATATCCTTCAGCATCCCGTCGCCCCCTCTCGCTGCAGTTTTGCCTTCAGCGCACGGAGTGCGGCTTCGGCACCCTCTACCGTGTAGATGTTATCGGGCAGATCGTAGCCGCGGCGACGCAGCTCGCTTATTAAATGAGTCACTTCAGGCACGTCCAGACCGACGGAGCAAAGCAGGTCGGCATTTTTGAAGATCTCGTCTCTGCTTCCCGAAAGGAGCAGACGGCTGTCGCTCATCACCAGAATGTCCTCGGCGTAGCGCGCCATATCCTCCATAGAGTGGGAGACGATGACGACGGTAGCACCGGTCTGATCCCGATAGCGACAGAGACCGCCGAAGATCTCCTCCCGTCCCACCGGGTCAAGTCCCGACGCGGGCTCGTCCAGGATCAGGATGGGCGGGCGCATTGCCATCACGCCCGCGATGGCGACCCGTCGCTTCTGTCCGCCGGAAAGGTCGAAGGGTGATTTTCCCAGCAGTTCCCGATCCAGTCCCACGAAATCTGCCGCTTCCAGCGTGCGGGTGGCGATCTCTTCGGGGGAGAGTTTCTGATTTTTCGGTCCGAAGCCGATATCTTTGGCGACGGTCTCCTCAAACAGCTGATATTCGGGGTACTGAAAGACCAGTCCCACCTTGAATCGCGCGTCGCGGAGGGTCTTTTTATCGGAGAAAATGTTTACACCGTCCAAAAGCACCTCTCCCGAGGAGGGGGTGAGCAGACCGTTCATCATTTGCACCAAGGTAGACTTCCCGCTTCCCGTGTGCCCGATGATGCCGGTAATACTGCCCTCGCGGATGACGGCGGAAACGTCATCCACCGCCTGTCTTGCGAAGGTGGTGCCGCCGCTGTAGGTGTAAGAAAGATTTTTGAGTTCCAGTTTCATGTTTATATCACCAAGGTACCGACCCCGCAGGGTTCGATCCTTTCTGTGGAAATGGTGTACGATCAGGTATTGAACCAGTTTTCGACGGCATCCGCACCCTCGACGGGGGTCAGCGGTACGCCGGACAGCTCCAGCCGCGCGGCAAGCTCGGTTGCTTGCGGGACGGCAAGTCCCAGCGCAAACAGCTCGTCCACCTTGGCAAAGACCTCGCGGGGCGTGCCGTCCATCTGCACTCTGCCGTCGTCGATGACCACCACGCGGTCGGCGCGGACGGCCTCGTCCATATTGTGGGTGATGAGCAGAACGGTGATGCCCTGCTCGCGGTTGAGCTTTTCGACGGTTTCCATCACTTCTGCCCGTCCGCGGGGATCCAGCATGGCGGTGGACTCGTCGAAGAGGATGCAGTCGGGGAGCATGGCAATGACGCCCGCAATAGCGATCCGTTGCTTTTGACCGCCCGACAGCTTGTGGGGCGCATGGCGGGCATAATCGGTCATGCCCACGATCTCCAGGGCTTCGTCCACGCGGCGGCGGATCTCGGCGGGCTCGATCCCCAAATTTTCGGGGCCGAACGCCACGTCTTCCTCGACTACGGTGGCGACCAGCTGGTTGTCGGGATTTTGGAAGACCATCCCCACCTTCTTGCGCAGATCGATGATCTCCGCCTCGGAGAGCTCCGCGTGTACCGACTTGCCGTCTATCGTGATCGTGCCGTCGGTGGCTTCCAGCACCAAGTTCAACAACTTGGCAAAGGTGGATTTCCCCGAGCCGTTTCGCCCGAGGATCGCCACGAACTCGCCCTTTTCGAAGGAAAGCGAGACCTCGTGGAGCACCGGCTGAGGATCGTCCTCGTCGGTGTAGGTGAAGGATAGATTTTTCGTTTCAATAAATGGCATGGTTTTTTGGAGAATATCAAAAACTCGTAGGGAACGGTCTTGACCGTTCCGTTTGCGGGAGCAAGGGAATAACCTTGCGGGTGTAAATGTTTTTTGTGCTTGTCGGTGCGAGTTGTCAGGGGCGGAACGGGACGCTTCGCTATTGCGTCGCTACGCTCCTTACAAGACCGTTCTCTATAGGGGAATTATTATGCCCGGAATTACAATTCCCGGAATTATCACTCCCTCTCCCATCGTGCCGCCGCGCCGCAGGGGAGAGGGAAGCCGGTGGCGGTGACGGGGAGACCCACCTCGTCGCAGACGGTCTTGCCGCCAAACTTGGGGGTGAGGGTGAGATTCAGGAGATAGCCCATGGTGGAGGGTGAGAGTCCGGTGGTGTAGCTGTTTACCAAGAAAAAGAGAGGCTCGTCGGACAGTACCTTTACGCAGAGCGCGATAAATTCGTGGATGTTTTCCTCCAGCTTCCAAAGCTCGCCGGTGGGGCCTCTGCCGTAGGAGGGGGGATCCATAATGATGGCATCGTAGCGATTGCCGCGGCGGATCTCCCGCTCCACGAACTTGCGGCAGTCCTCTACGATGTAGCGGATAGGTGCATCGGCAAGCCCCGACAGTGCGGCGTTTTCCTTTGCCTGTGACACCATGTTCTTGGCGGCGTCCACATGAACCACCTGTGCGCCCGCTCTGGCGGCGGCAAGAGTTGCACCGCCGGTGTAGGCGAAGAGGTTCAGCACTTTTATAGAGCGGTTGGGATTGTCTTTTTTAGCCTTGGCAATGACCGAACTGAACCAGTCCCAGTTCACCGCCTGCTCGGGAAAAAGCCCCGTGTGCTTGAAGCCCATGGGCTTGATCTTGAAGGTCAGATCCAGCGGCTCGTAGCGGAGCTTCCACTCATCCGGCAGATTAGACTTGCCGTCCCACGCGCCGCCGCCCCTACTGGAGCGCAGATAGGACGCATCCGCGCCCTTCCAAAGGGGCGAGCTTGCCGCGCCCTTCCAAATGACCTGCGGATCGGGACGAATCAGGCGGTATTTGCCCCATCGCTCCAGACGCTTGCCCTCATCAGTGTCGATGAGCTCGTATTCTTTCCAATTTGATGCAATAAACATAGTTGATTCTTAGGGAACCTTTTTATAAAAAGGTTCCCTAAAACCCTCCAAAAATTTCTCTAAAAGCAAAATTACTACGTAATTTTGCGGGGGATAAAATTTAGGATGCCGCCAGCCAAGGAGGTTGGGGAGCCCGAGGGGAAGGGAACTTCGGCGTTTGAGATGGTCCCTTCCCCTCGGAATCACTCAAACAATCCCGTCTGTCCGTCCGAAACGGTTACAAAGGGAATCTTCAGATGATCGTACGCCAGCCGCGTCGCACAACGACCTCTCGGCGTGCGGGACAAAAATCCGATCTGCATCAGATACGGCTCGTACACGTCCTCGATGGTGATGGCTTCCTCGCCAATGGTGGCCGCCAGCGTCTCCAGACCTACGGGACCGCCGCCGTACAGCTTGATGATGGTCTCCAGCATCCGGCGGTCGATGTTGTCAAGTCCCAAATGGTCGATCTCCAGCGCCGACAGCGCAACTTTGGCGATCTTGCGGTCGATAATACCGTCGCCCTTGACCTGCGCGAAGTCGCGGACGCGCTTCAGTAGGCGGTTGGCGATACGGGGCGTGCCGCGGGAGCAGGATGCGATCTGCATGGCTCCGTCGGGGGTCATAGGCAGATCCAGGATCTTCGCGCTCCGCTGGACGATGGTGGACAGCTCCTCGGGGGAGTACAGCTCCAGCTTCAAGAGTACGCCGAAGCGGTCACGGAGCGGAGTGGAGAGCTGACCCGCACGGGTAGTAGCTCCGATCAGGGTGAAGTGCGGCAGCTTCATGCGGAAGGAGCGCGCGGCGGGGCCTTTACCGATGATGATGTCGATCTCGAAATCCTCCATGGCGGGGTAGAGCACCTCTTCGACGGTGCGGGGAAGACGGTGGATCTCGTCGATGAAGAGAATATCGTTCTCCTGCAGATTGGTCAGCAGTGCCACCAGATCCCCCGCCTTTTCGATGGCAGGGCCCGAAGTGATACGGATGTTCACGTTCATCTCGTTGGCGATAATGTTGGAGAGGGTGGTCTTGCCCAAACCGGGAGGGCCGTAGAGCAGGACGTGATCCAGCATCTCCCCTCTGGCGCGGGCGGCTTCGATGTAGACCTTCAGGTTCTCCTTGGCACGCGCCTGACCGATGTATTCGTCCAGCGTCTTGGGACGGAGGGATAACTCTACCTCCTGATCCGCCGACGTGTAGGACGTGTCCATGATCCTTGATTCAAATTCAGTCTCAAACTCTTGCATAATTTTATTCTTAGGGAAACTTTTTGAAAAAAGTTTCCCTAAAACCCTTCAAAAACTTTTCTAAAAGCAAAATTGCGATGCAATTTTGTGGGGGATTTTCGCGTTACCTCGTAGGGGCGATTCACGAATCGCCCGTCGAGGGGTGTTAGCGAAATGAAAATGTGTGCGGAGTTGTTGTTTTCGGGCGATTCGTGAATCGCCCCTACGAGGAGGTGGTTCCCACCCTATTTCATCAGCTTCTTCAAACCTTCCCGGATCAGCGTTTCCGCATCCTTCTTCGGGTCGAGCCCCTTCAGAGCGTATGCCGCCTCCTGCTTGGTGTAGCCCAGCACCATTAGCGCTGCCTCAGCGTCGGCGAGATTGTTGCCCGGAGCGGGTGCGGAGAGGAAATCGTCCCCGCCATCCTCACCTGCGGCGGTGATGTCGGCTTTCAGCTTGTCCTTCAGCTCCAATACTACTCGGGCGGCGGACTTGGCGCCCACGCCCTGAGCTTTAGAGATGGCCTTGGCGTCTCCCGTCGCCACGGCGATCGCCAGTTTTTCGGGGGTCATCACCGACAGGATCGCCATCGCCGCCTTAGGGCCGATGCCCGATACCGAGGTCAGGAGCTGGAAGGTGTTTTTCTCCTCCTCGGAGTAGAAGCCGAAGAGCTCGTGGGCATCTTCGCGGATGGACAGATGTGTGTAGAGGAGCACGTTTTGCCCCTCCTTACCCGACAGCTTACCCAGCGTGGTGGCGGATATGGTCAGCTTGTATCCTACGCCTCCCGCATCAATGACGGCGGTAGAAAGGCGGGCAAATACCAGTTTACCGGAAATATAGTAATACATAGGTTCTCCTTAGGGGGACTTCTTGAAAGAAGTCCCCCTAAAACCCCCAAGAACTTCTTATAGGCAAAACTACTGCGTAGTTTTGCGGAAATGGTTTGTTGATGTTTGGTTGGGGAGGGGCTTGCTCCTCCCGAATGTTTAATGGCTTGTATAGCGGTATTTGGTGCCTAAATAATTGAGACCAACGGTTTGTGCCAATCCGTTAGAAGAGATATTTTTTGCATCCACGCCGTAGGTGATATCGCAATCGGCATAGTACTTGGTAAACACGGTTGTCAAAAGCGTAGCGGCAACGCCTTGCTTCCTGCAATTCTTCGCTGTATAAACGGTGGGCTCGATGATGGATTTGCCGCTATGATTTGCGACAGATGAGTTAATGCGGGTATAGGCGAGGCACTTGCCGTCAACGACTGCGCCAAATACTGCGAGCTGACCGCTTGCGATGCCGTCTCGCAGAAGATCGTAGGAGTCAAAACCGGATTGTGAGAGCTCATCCTGCAACGATTCGAACAGTTCGATTTCTTTGGAGGTGAAGCGAACAATCTGAATTCCGTTTATTTCGCTGTGAGTAGGGACGATTGTGGAGCCGCAACTGCCATAAAGGTTGCGTTGTCCGATGGGGCTTGTATTGCCGAGCAAGAGGTTGGTGTGTACTTCTGCAAACGGAGGATTCGTTTGTAAAAAGTCTAAGATCGGCGCAGAGTCACCGTCAAAGGAGAGGGCATAACAAACGGATCTGCCGAAGAATAAATAGGTGATGCAGTAGCAATGATCGGATAGTTTGTTTACTTCTAAGGTGTTCCGAATAAACTCGGGCAAACCATCGGTGAGCAAACTGATTTCATCCTTATAGTAGAGATAGTTTTCACGAAGCCGCGCCAACAGCTCGTCTTTGCAATTTATCATAGATAAATTCCCCGCAAAATTGCAAAGCAATTTTGCTTAATAGAAGTTTTGGAGTTCCAAGAACCTTTTTCAAAAGGTTCTTGGCGGGGGTCGGGGTGGAACCCCGAATTTATTTAATATTATAAAATTCCTTTAATCTGCTGCCACCGGTGTGGGCGTGGCAGATGGCGATGGCGAGAGCGTCGCAGGTGTCGTCCAGCTTAGGGACGTTTTGGAGGGCGAGGATCGCCTGCACCATGTGCATAACCTGAGCCTTGGTGGCTTTGCCGTAGCCTACTACCGATTGTTTCACCTGCATGGGGGTGTATTCAAAGATCTCCACGCCCGCCTCTGCGGCGGTCAGCAAGATCACGCCGCGGGCTTCAGCCACGGCGATACCGGTGGTGATGTTGTTGGTAAAGAACAACTCCTCCACCGCCACGGCGTCGGGACGGTACATCGTCAGCAGAGATGAAAGCTCCTTGTGGATCTGCGTCAGGCGGGTCTCGATGGGGGTGTGGGCGGGCGTTTGGATCGCACCGTGCGCCAGAGTGCGGAAGCGGGAATTTTTATATTCGATGACTCCCCAGCCCACGATAGCGAGCCCGGGGTCGATGCCGAAAATGATCATGATACCTCGAAAAGGGGAACAATTCCCCATAATAGTTTACTCTATATTTTAACATACAATTCCCGCTCCGTCAATGCTTTTTCCTTCAATTCTTCCTTTAATTCTGTAAACTTTTTTATGTACGAAAAACGCCCTCCCGAGCTGTATTCGGGAGGGCGGCGGGGGACGGCTTGACTTTCTGCATATACGGGTTGTGACGGCGGTAAGGAATAAGGTGCGCTTCGTCATCTTGACGAAAATGAAGCAAAAAAATTGTTGATTTTGCCAAGTTGCCCATTGGTATTCACTTTTGGAGAAAACCGTTTAGTATCTGAAAAGACGGTGAGAGCGCACTGAGCCGACGGCGCTATTTCAGCGGAAGCATATCCTCCAATATGTAGTGTAAATGGCACGGCTCTGCGCCCTCTCGGTGCAAAAGACGCAGAAACCGCATAGCCGCGCTCAGATCGTCGGTGATGTCTTCTGCACAAACACATTCGGAGTGATCGTTGCAGATCGAGATCGAGAAGGAGTCTCTGCCTTCGCAGATGCTCCGATACAGGGAGTAACGGAGAAGCGATGAATTGTCGTTGTTTACCAGTGTTTCGATTAGTGTTGTGAGAACCATACTTTCTCCTTGGATTGAATTGTGTGAAACGGATCGTGTTTTTTAATCTTGATTACTTTTATATTCTACTACTTTTTTATTCAAATGAAAAGAGATCCGCGCATATGATCGTTCGCGCGAATTAGTCCCTAAATTGCAAAATAATGCGGTTTTGATGAGTAAAAAGAGATTTGTCGAATTTCAAATAAGAAAATCGGTTAAAAATTCTTGGTTTGATGAAAAAATCCCCAATTCGGCGAATAGTCCGTCGAATTGGGGAAAGAGATGCTCGGATCGGTTTGTGGGATCAGAATACCAGATCCGCTTTTACCGATAGCCACTCGGCGTGTACGCCGGAGTAGCTTGCCTGGAAATGCCAGAAGAATTCCAGCTCCAGCGTCACGGGGTTGTTGCCGTTCTTTTTCACGGTGGTCTCGTACTCGTACAAAATTGATTGTGTCAGCGGCGTTTTGTCGGGGAGGTTGATGGCGTCGCTGTCCAGACCGCTGAGCTTTTTGCCATTGACCAGCAGATAGTTGTCGTTGCGTGCGCCGATACGCAGACCGTAGCTTTCCACATAGAAGGTCACCTTAACGGTAATCTTATTTGGATTGGCATCGGGTTCGGTGGTGTAGGCAGCGTAGATGCCCAGCGAACCTGCTTTTTCACCCGCGATCACTCCGCTGGCTCCGCCGGGTACAGGCGTAGGTGTAACGGGTTTGGTAGTGGTGGCAGGTTGGGTAGTGGTCGTTACAGCGGGAGTTGTAACGGTGGGATCTTTCGGTGTGGTAGTAGGCGTCGGGGTAGTGGTAGAAGGCTTGGGAGCCGTAGTGGTAACAGAGGGTGTCACGGGAGTAGTGGACGGCGTCTTGGTGGTCGTGGTAGGAGCGGTAGTAGTAGCAGAGGGCGTCACGGGAGTGGTGGACGGTGTTTGGGTGGTTGTACCGGGAGCGGGTGTTTTAACGGCAGTCGATACGGTGGGCGAACTGCTGTCTGTGCCGCCGCTTTCGGAGCCGGAGTCGCTGAGGACCACGATCAACAGGGTGCCTGTGATCAGGATAACGGTGATCAGTGCCACCAATATAAGTGTTAAGTATAGGTTGGTCTTTTTCATGGGAATGATCCCTCCTATGCGAAATAAAGCCGATCAGAATTCGTTTTTCAGACTGCGGGAGAAGAGAGATTCCAGAATATCGTCGGGGGATGCGTTTTCGTAGAGGATCTTATAAATGCCTTGGCAAATGGGCATTTCTACGCCGTATTTACGGCAGAGATTTTCGATGGCGGCGGCGGTGTAGTAGCCCTCTGCCAGCTTTTCGAACTTCTCGCCCTTGACATAAGCCTCACCGAAGGCACGGTTGTGGCTGAATTTGGAGAAAACGGTGGCCTCGTAGTCGCCCAGATGGCAGAGACCGTAGGCGGAGCGCATATCGCCGCCCATGGCTTCAATGAGCCGTGCCACCTCGCTGGTGGCGCGGGACATCAGTGCACCCTTCAGGGAAGAAACGCCTTTCCCGTCCAGCATACCTGCGGCAATGCCGATGACGTTCTTGGCGGCGGCACCCACTTCGTTGCCGATCAGGTCGCGACCGTAGTAGAAGCGGATCAGGGGAGAGGAGAACTCGTTGACCAGCTTTTCCTTGGTAGGCGCGTGGGCGCTGTCGATGACCATGCAGTTAGGTACGCCGCGGGCAAATTCCTGGGGATGACCGGGGCCGATCCAGACGGCAACGTGGTTGTTGTCGGCATCGTCGACGCACATAAACTCCGAGGTGATCTCGGACAGGCGGCGACCGGTGGAGATCTCGATACCCTTCATACAGAGGATGAAGGTCTTGTTCTGGGGCTTGTGGGGGACGATCTCTCCCATCAGGGAGCGGAGCACCTGGGAGGGGATGGAGATAACGATGACGTCCGAAGCCAGCGCTTCGGTCAGATCCACCGTCAGTTTGATGGATTCGGGATAGGTGAGTACGCCGTTGGTGCGGGTCGCCAGCAATTCCTTCATGGCGGGCGAGTTGGCTTTATCGTAGACGGTCAGATTATGTCCGATGCTGTCCAGATACCATGCGATAAAGGAACCCCATCTTCCGCAACCGATTACTGTAATATTCATGTGAGTCGTAGGCAGCGACGCTGCCACTCCTTTCCAAAGGTCTGTCTGTGATTCGGGAAAATCCCCGTAAACGTCTGATCGTGCCTTAGTATAGCACATCATTGTGAACGGATTATAACGAAATCGGGCGAATTTGTGAAACTTTAACCCATTTTTTCTTCAATTTGCTCACAGAGCAGATTGATCGCCGCTTGAGCGGCGCCCTCCCGTACCGCGTCCCGATCGCCGGAAAGCGTCAGACGGCGCACGGCGGTCTCTCCGAACAGAGTGGCGGCAATATACACCGTCCCCACGGGATTCTCCTCGTCTCCGCCTCCGGGACCCGCGTAGCCGGTCAGGGCGACGGCGGAGTCGGCGGCAAAGAGCTTTGCGGCACCCTCTGCCATTGCCTTGGCGCACTCAGCGGAAACCACGCCTACCTCGTAAAGGATAGCGGGATCGATCTCTAAAAACCGCCCCTTGACGGCGGGGGAATAGGTGACGATGGCACCGTCCAGCACCGAGGAGGCGCCTGGAACGGTGGTGATGGCGGCGGATACCAGCCCGCCCGTGCAGGATTCAGCGGTGGTGACGGTCAGCCCGTAACGGGTCAACAATGCCACCAAACGTGCGGCGGCGGTTCTCATTTTACCTCCTTGTCCGCCGAGGGACATAGGGCGCGAATGGGGCATTCAACGCATCGGGGCGCGCGGGCGGAGCAGTATTCTCTGCCGAACAGCACGATCCGATGGCAGAAATCGCTTTGTCCGCTACCGGGAAGGTCGGCAAGGGCGGCGGTGAGGATCCGCTCGATCTTCACGGGATCCTTTTCGCCCGCGGGAACCAGTCCCCAGCGACCCGACAGACGGATACAATGGGTGTCCACCACCACGGCGGGAAGCTTATACAGATCCCCCAGCAGGAGATTTGCCACCTTCCGTCCCACGCCCGGGAAGCGGAGCAGCTCCTCCATAGTATCGGGAACGCGGCCGTTATATTCGTCGCGGAGCATCGCACATTCGGCGATGATCTCCCTTGCCTTGACGTGATAAAGTCCACAGGGGCGGACGATCGCCTCTACTTCTTCGAGGAGCGCGTCGGCAAGGGATTGGTAGGTAGGAAAGCGGGCAAACAAGGTCTCGCAGACCTCGTTGACTCGTTTGTCGGTGCATTGGGCGGAGAGCCGCGCCATCACCATCAGCCGCCAGGGCTCACCGTCGTAGCGGAGCGCGCAGAGGGCTTCGGGATAGACTTTTTCCAGCGCGGCGGCAATTTGGAGTGCTTTGTTCATAGATTGACTGATTCAAACGGTCTCGGGAGCGGTAAAGTCCGAGAGCCCCTTTCCGAAAAGTTTGAGAATCGCCGTCTCCAGCGCGGGCATGGGCAGTCCCACCACGTTGGTGAAATCACCCTCCAGCGCCTCCACGAAGGCGCCGCCCAGACCCTGGATGGCGTAGGATCCCGCTTTGCCCATCGGCTCGCCCGAGGCGATATAGCCGTCGATGTCGGCGTCGGTCAGTGGGCGAAAGCGCACGCCGCTTGCCACCGATTCGGTGTAGATTCCGCCGCTCCACAGCAGGGTGAAGCCGCTGTAGACGGAGTGGCGTGTCCCCGATAGAGCGCGGAGCATGGCTTGGGCGTCAGCTTCGTCGGCGGGCTTTCCCAAAACGGTGCCGTCGGGGGCTTCTACCACCGTGTCGGCGGCAAGGATGAGCAGATCTTCAGGCAGACCGTCAAACAGTGCGGCGGTAGCCTCCGCTTTACGGGCAGACAGAATCTTCACCAGCTCGGCAGCGGGGATAGAAGGGTCTGCGTGCTCGTCAGCCTCGCTGGGCAGGACGGCAAAGCCAGCGCCCGCCTTTTCCAGCAGCTCGCGGCGGCGGGGAGAGGCGGAGGCAAGCACCAGCCTGCTAGGGGAAAACTCAGAGGTCTTGATACTGCTCATTGTCAATGTACTCGTTCTGCTGACCGTCGTCTTCGTCTAAATCCGCGAAGGTGCGCTTCTGCTCGGACAGGGTCTTTTTCAAAAGACGTCCGCCCACTACCGCCAGCAGAGGGAAGAGAACTACGGCAGGATTCAAGTGGATGGAAATGCTGACCAGCACCAGATCCAGCGTGCCGGAGACCTCAAAAGACAGCCATTTGAGAAAGCCGATATTGCGAACCAGATAGGCGATCAGCTCGCCGAAGACCACGCCGCCGACAAAGAACGCGGTGTCCAGCACGATGGGTTTGAGACTCTTTTTCTTTTTTGCCATGATTTTTATATCCTTTCGGTAAATAATTCAACTATTTCATTCTCCGCACTTCTTTTTTCGTGGGGAGAGAGCGTTCGTAGGAGGAGAGGGTGACCTTGACCTCCTGGGGTCCCTCTTTGGTGAAGATGTAGTGGTAACCAACGCCCGCAGGTGCCAGCAGGGACTGCTTGTCTGCCATATAGATGGGCAGAGAGTTGAGTACCAGCTCGCGTCCGCCCTCGGTGATCACAGGGAAATCCTTCTTCATCCGATCGGTGAGACGGGTGGCGCCGCAGGGCTTTTCCAGCAGCATCAGCGGGAGGCGTCCGTACACGATAGCAGATTTTTTAGCGGGGATGTCCCGCATCTGCGCCAAGAGAAGCTCGGGAGAGAGGAGCAGATCGGCAAACTCGGCAAACACCTCTGCGGCGTAGCTGTTTTGCAGATTCAGCCGCCAATCGCCGTGGATCACAAGACCCGATCGGCGGGCAAGCTCGATCTGTCCCACGTTGCCCACCATCACGTGACGTGCGCCGCTTTGGGCGGCACGGGAGAGGGCGGCTTCTACTGCTTCCAGCTCACCGTCGGGGATAACGGGAGGCAGGAGTACGCCGTTTGCTACTCTGCCGTCGAATTTTTCCAGCGGCAGATAGACCACCTCCAGCGAATGCTCGGCAGGGATGGTGTCGGGCTTGTAGAATCGCGCGGAGGGCTCTACGGTTCCCTTTGGCTTCGGAGGCAGAGGAGGCGGGATGGGCGCGTGGGGCGTCCGCTCGGGCAGAACGATGGGAGAGGGCGGCTCTTTTCGCACGGGTGCGTGCTGTTTCAGCGTTTGGGACGCTTTCAGGGTCGCCGATTTGTCCGCTTCACTGCGGACACCGTTCATTTGGGAGGTGTCCCCCACGAAGTAGCCGTCGGTAAAGCCCTGACGGGAGAACACCGCTTCCAGCGCGGCAATCTCGGCGGGCGTGGCGGCGCGCCGCTCGTCCAGCAGACGGCGGTAGATGGAGGTGACGCGGTAAACGTAGTCGGGGGACTTCATGCGTCCCTCGATCTTCAGCGATGCGACACCCATCTCGATCAGCTCGGGAATGTGGGTAGCCAGAGAGAGATCCTTCAGCGACAGCGGCGTTTTGTTGTTGTACTGCATCCGACAGGGCTGTGCGCACTCGCCGCGGTTGCCGCTTCTGCCGCCTACGATGGAGGAGAAGAGGCACTGTCCCGACGCCGATACGCAGAGCGCGCCGTGGACGAAGACCTCGATGGGGATGGGAGATTCCTTGATCAGACGTCGCAGATTGTCGGCAGACAGCTCGCGGGCGGCGACCATCACCGAGAATCCGTGCTCGGCAAGCCATTTTGCGGCGTGGGAGTTGTGTCCCGAGCATTGGGTAGAGGCGTGGAGCGGAAAATCGGGGTAATTCTCCCGACAAAGCTTTGCCAGTCCCCAATCGGCAACGATCAGCGCGTCCACGCCCACCTCATAGGCGTAGGAGACCAGATCCATCGCCGCGCGCATTTGGCGGTCGGTGATGAGGGTGTTGACCGTCAGATAGACTCTGACGCCTGCGGCGTGGGCGTCCTCTACCGCTTGTCTGAGCGCGGGACGGTCGAAATTTTTCGCAAACGCCCGTGCGCCGAACTGAGTGGAGCCCAGATATACGGCGTCCGCCCCTGCGGCGATGGCGGCGGCAAGGGCTTCGGGGCTTCCCGCGGGCGCAAGAAGCTCGGGCAGTCCGGTTAAGTTGTAACTTTTTATCGATTTTTCTTGCATCGTCTTGCAAATCCTATCCGATGTATGGTATAATAAGCGAAGATACGGTTGGAGAGACCGTTTGCAGATTGCAAACTGCTCCACTGTTAGTATAACACAGATTTGTGAATAAAGAAACAGCAAAATACAAAAAAACGAGTTTTTCATGAAAAAGATTTTTCGATCGACCCAAATCGTCACGGCGGCACTGTGCTTTGCCGCCCTGCTGACCGCCTGCGGCGGCGCGTCGGACGTCAGGGAAACTGTGAGCGTGACCGCCGTCGCCACAACGGTTGCCACCGTCCCGGACGTTACTCCGGGGGACGCCAACGCACCCACTGCGACCTCCGCGCCCGTGACCGAGCCACTGCCGAAGCCCGAGACCTTCCCCGATGCGGCGTATAGCTGGGATCCCTACCGCTTCGACCGTCTTACGGGCGAATACGAGGCAGACGCCCGTCTGCTTGCCGACGCGATTCTGAACTACGAGCCAACCGTCACTCTCTCGGCAGAGCACGCACAGACGGTGGTGGACAACGTCGCCTTTGAGTTTCCGCCCGCCGCGCTGGCGAATTTCACCGTATCGGACGGGGTGGTGACGATCACCTATCTCTGCGACAGGACCGAGCACGCCCGACAAATTGCGACGTTCGGCACGGCGGTAAACCGTGCGCTGTCCATTCTCTCGGCGGAAGATTCCGAGGCGCGCCGCGCTACGCTGCTGTACAACTGGGTGGTGGAAAACGTCGCATATTTCACCGTTGACTACACCGAAAAGGAGATCACCGCCTTCTCGGCGCTGGCGGCGGGCGAGACCATCTGCTACGGCTTTGCCGACGCCTTCGGCTACCTGCTCCGTCAGACGGGGATGGAAGCCCATCTTTGGCGGGGCGGCACCTACACCATATCGGGGTATTCCGATCACGGCTGGTGCTACGCCAAGGTAAACGGGGCGTATTATCACTTCGATCCCACTTGGGAGCGGAGCAATTACAAGACCCTCGGCGAGAACCGATACACCTACTTCGGACTCTCCGACCAAAAACGGTTTACCTCTCTGTCCAAGACCTGCGTCAGCGGCTTCGGCGCGCTGGAGGAGGTCTGCGATGTGACGCAGGCACCTGACAAATTAGAAACAGAATAACGAAAACGACAAAGGAGAGGCAACGACGTTGCCGACATGAAAAATGAAAGAACTGATTCTCTGCAAATACGGCGAAGTGGTGCTGAAGGGACTCAACAAAGCCCATTTCGAGCATATTCTGATGACCGAGGTGCGCCGCCGCCTGGAAGGACTTGGCGACTTTGCCACCTGGTGGTGCCAGTCCACCATCTACATCGAACCCGAGACCGACGACTGTGATCTGGACGAGGCGTTCCGTCGGATGAAGCTGGTCTTCGGCTTTGCCACGGTCACCCGCGCCATCGCCGTGGACAAGACTCCCGAGGCGATCCTGGCGGCGGCGAAAAACGATCTGCCCGAGCGGCTGTACGGCGTTCGCACCTTCAAGGTAGAGGGCAAGCGCTCCGACAAACGCTTTCCCCTGTCTTCCCCCCAGCTGTCGGCGGAGGTGGGCGGCGCTATTTTGGAGGCGATGCCCCATCTGAAGGTGGATCTGTACCATCCCGAGGTAGTCGTGCGCGTAGAGATCCGCGAAAAGTACGCCTTCCTGCACGCAGGCGCCGACAAGGGCGCAGGCGGTCTTCCCGCCGGCGGCTCCGGACGGGCGATGCTCCTCTTGTCAGGCGGCATCGACTCCCCCGTTGCCGGCTATATGATCGCCAAGCGCGGTGCCACCGTGGAAGCCGTTCACTTCGACTCCTTCCCCTACACCTCCGAGCAGGCAACCGAAAAGGTGCTGGAGCTTGCGAAAAAGCTTTGTGCCTACACCGGTCGGATGAAGGTGAACATCATCTCCCTGACCAAGATCCAGGAGCAACTGAAGCGTACCGTCAACGAGGAATACTTCACTCTCCTGCTCCGCCGCTCTATGATGCGCCTTGCCGAGCGGATGGCGCAGACTCACTTTTGCACTGCCCTTATCACCGGCGAATCGCTGGGTCAGGTTGCTTCCCAGACCATGCAAGCCCTGGGCGTCACCGACTGCGCCGTAAATCTGCCGGTCTTCCGTCCCTGCATCGGCATGGACAAGGAGGAGATCGTCCAGATCGCCCGCAAGATCGACACCTTCCAGACCTCCATCCTCCCCTTCGAGGATTGTTGCACCGTCTTCACGCCCAAGCACCCCAAGACCCGCCCCGAGCTGGCAAAAGTGCTGGAAGAGGAAGCCAAAGCCGATCTCTCCGCCCTGGAAGACGAAGCCTTCGCCGCCGCCCGCCGTCTCACCCTCCACGGCTACGCGGCTGAAGAGGAATAAAATTATATTAAATGCCTCCGGCGGGCAAGGGCTCTGCCCTTGCATCCCGCCAAGAACCCTTTTGAAAAAGGGTTCTTGGATCTCCAAAAACTTTTGATGAGCCCGACGAATACTCGTCGGGCGGGGATGAAAAAATATCGCTCCGAACGATGGATTATGATGATCCATCATTCGGAGCATTTGTGTTTTACCCGCCGGGCAAGCATTTGCCCAGCTTTATAAAAGTTCTTGGAAGTGCAGGAACCTTCTTTCAAGAAGGTTCCTGCCGGGGTGCGGGGCGGAGCCCTGCGATCACTCCCCAAAAATCAGTTTGCGGTCGAAGGTGAGGGTGCCGATGCAGTAGGGAAGCATTTGGAAGGAGCCGTTGTCACGGACGTGAGTTTCGGCGGTTTGGAGGAAGATTTCCTCCACCTCGTCGCAGGAGGCGGCGTTGAGCGCGGAGAGCATGATGCCCGTACCTTCGGTAGAGGTCACGTTGATGGGGCAGGCGAGAATGGGCAGCTCGGACTGATCGGTCAGATAGGGGTAATCCTCAGCGGAGCCGTCGTATTTGGGCATGGGGAGCAGACCGCAGGTCAGCTCGGCTTGGGAGAGATCGGTCAGTTCCCCCAGCGTGCCGATGTAAAAGAGCGTTTTGCCCGACAGGAATGCGTCGGTAACGCTTTCTTCCTCGGGAACGTAGCGGCAAGCCTCGAAGGCTGCAACCAGGGCTGCGAACTCTTCGCTTGCCAAAAGAGCTTTTCCTTCTTCGGTAGCGGAGTTGATGCCGGAAAGGGAAAGGAGCAGATCGTCTGCGTCACCGTCAAAGACCAGCTTCCCATCCTCGGCAAACTCTAACAGAGTATTCAGATCCCAAGTACCGTCGATGACCTTTTGATAGAGATTCGGGCACTCCATCGCAGCCGCCTGGGCGGTGTTGTAGTAGACCGCGTATGCGCGACCGGGCTGGCGGAGCGCGTCGCCCCAGATCCCGTAGATGCCCGACCATTTACTGTTGATCTCGGTAGTCGCGTCGGAGCGAATGCAAACCGAGTCGATCTCAAAAAAGGGCAGGGGATCTAACGCTTGCAGAAGTCCTTGACTCTTTAGTTGCTTGAACAGCGAAGGCGAGACGATCAAAAGATCGGCAAAGTAGGAGTTGTTCTTTTTGGCGGCGGATAGCTCGGAGACGATCTCGTCTGCGGTTTTGGTAATGCAGGCGAATTCGACGTTGTATTTCTCCGCGATCAGACGGTTGCGCCGATCCGCGTACACGTTGATCAGATCCTCGTCGGAAGGGAAGATTGCGTTATCCAGCCCTTCCTCCTGAACGGTCAGAAAGATGCCTTCCTCAAAATCTCTCTTCGCAAGAAGCTGAAGCTGATATTCCGGGGTGTAGGTCTCGTCGGTCTCGGGATCCTCGGCGACGTAGTAGGAGGGGGTGGTCAGCACAGGAAGCTCGCCGACAACGCCGGTGGTCAGCGGCGACTCGGTGCGTCCGGTCTCCGAAAGGAGCGCGGAGGTTCCGCATCCGGTGAGCGTCGGTGCGGTAACTGCTGCAGTCAGCAGCAATGCCGTAAGAGCGGCAAAAGGATGTTTTTTCAAGGGTATCCTCTTTTCGTAATGAAGTGATGGACGGGGCAGGGGGTCAGGACGAATAGGAGTGGACGCTGCCTGTGTTCAGTACGTTGGCGAACAGGAACGTGACGATAATGCCTACGAATCCTGCCAGTGCCAGCAATCGAGTGTATTTCTTCAGCTTGGCGTTTCTTCGGAAATGGAGATAGAGCATATAGATCAGCCAGGTGATCAGCGAGAAATTTTCCTTGGTGTCCCAGGACCAGAAGTGTCCCCAGATCTCGTTTGCCCAAATAGAACCGAAGAACATACCCATGGTCATAAACGGGAAAACGACGGTTACGCAATCGTAGATGCCGTCCTCGTAGCGATGCAGATCGCGCTTTTTGACGAAGTAGGAAAGAATCGTCAGAATAAACGCAACCGCGCCCATGCAGTAGGAGATCATGTAGACCAGAACGTGGGGGATAAAGAAGGGAGACTGCAAAGCAGGGGCAAATTCCCAAACCGACTCGGCATCCATAAAGCACAGACCGGTCATCACGATGCCTGCGGCGAACATGAAATAGGGAGCCATCCATCCGCTGCCTCGGAGGAAGCGCATGATGAGCCAGATGGGCAGGAAGCAGACGCCCAGGAAGGTCAGCACCTGATACATACTGACGAAGGGAACGTAGCCGTTGACCAGGTAGTTATTGACCACCAGCGCGGCGTTGAGGGCAAAGCCTGCCGCCCACAGCGCGCGGGAGACGATCACGGGGCATTTTTTCTTGAGCAGCTCGGTAACGAAGGCGGAGTAGTAGCAGATCGCCCCCAAAAGCGCGATGAGTTTCAGAACGGTCGGGGTCATCTGTTTCTGCCTCCTTTCGCTTTTTTGCGTTTTTTACCTTGCGGAGGGCGGGACGGCGGAGTTTTGCCGCCGACGGGCTGAGAGGAAGGGGCCTCTGCCGCAGTCTGCACTGCGGGGGCAGGGGATGCGGAGCTGTTCCGACCGTCTTCGCCGTCCTTCTCCTTTTTGCGTCCGTGGAGCAGACACATCATCACGCCGCCCAGCATGACGAGGATCATACCGATCAGAGTAGCGTATTCGCCGGGATCCTGCTTGAGCAGCAACAGGTTAGACAGGGGATGAACGAAGATCACCGGAGAATCGCCCATGTTGGCGGCGTAGGCGTTGAGCACGCCTACCGTCTCCACAAGATCTTCCTCGGCAAGGGCGACATATCCGCCGCTCTTGGCATCGTAGATCTGGAAGGTGGGGGCGATGGCGGCGGCACCGTATGCGTTGGAAACAGTAGCCAGCATAGAGCTGCCGCCCTCGTTGGTGGAATAGGATGCGTCGGGCGTGAGCTTCTCTTCGAAAATATATACCTTGACCTTGCCGTCACCGTCGGTGCGGACGTAAGCGTGTACCGCGTCGGTATACTCGGCAACGGGATTGCTCTCGGCATCCTCGGTGGCGGGAGCGGTCACGGGTGCGTCCTCGGTTGCTGTTTCGAGGGCGTCGACGGTGTACAGGAGCTTTGCGGAACGGTAGTCGGTGCGGTAGGGGTCGGTGATGAATTTATAATAGCTGATCTCGGCGTCGGGATAGCTCTCTTCCACGCGGGCGAGGATGTCGTTTCCCGTGCCCGAGAACGTCTCGGTAAAGGAGCTTTGCGTCAGATAAACGAGCACGTAATTATCCTGCGGGAAGGTGTATGCCCAAAGATCGCCGGTGGTGGCGTTGATCTTCTCTTCGCTGACCGACTCAAAGCATTCATTCTCTTCATTGTACAGGTAATAATCGTACCACTTTCCCTCAATATCCGCATAGACGGCGTTCAGAATGTCGGTGCCGGAGCTGTCCCCCTCTGCGCTGTAGGTGGAGTGAACCATGGAATAAACGTCCCCCATCGGCATCGACCGCAGGGTGCTGACGCCGTCTGAGTAGCTCATCAGATAGATCTTCCAGCCGTTCTTTTTCAGCGTACGGTTGACCTCCAGATAATCGTTCTCGGTAGCCAGCGTAGTGGGATCGGCAAAGGTCACGTCGGTTCTGTAATACTTGTCACTGCCCGATTCGTACTTTTCCAGAGTGAACTTGTCCAGCTTGAAGGCAAAGCCCAGGTCAATATCCTCGCCGTTTTCGTTTTGAACGTAGCGATAATAATTGCCGGTTTCGGAAATGGGAACCTGAACGGTGATGCTTTCGCCTCCCAGCGCGTACGCGCCAAGCCCTGCCAACAGGATCAGCAGACCGACGTGCATCAGATAGAAGCCGATCTTGTATACCGACAGCGCGGGCTGATACAGGGCGAGGCAAACGATCTGTACGATGGCGAACGCCACGAACACAAACGCGGCAAGCCCTCCTGTAAGGGCACCGACGTCTCCGCTAATCACCGCGATGCAGACCCCCGCCGCCATCAACAGCGTCAGTACCAGCAGGATCAGATAGGCGCAGAAATGAAATTTTTGAAGTGCTTTCATGCCGAATCCTTTCGTTACATCGAATTGTACCAAACTAAATTCCGATGATAAGAAAATGTATACTTATATTACATTATAACAGATTACCGATGAAAATCAAGGGCGAGAGACCGATGAAATGTAAACATTTTTGAAAAACTTGCGTGGGACGGTCGATGCCGCGGGGATCGGAGGAAACAAGCCGATGGGCGCGGCGATTCATTTTAGCGATTTATGCAACATATTTACCAAAAATCGCAACACAAATCATAGCAAATCGAAGCGAGCCAAGGTATAATGATAGCATAGCAGAACAGAAAGGATCACCGTTATGAATCTGATCAACAGAATCCCCGATTATATGAATATCCGCACCGACCGCCCCGAGGGCGCGGCGGACGATGCCACTCTCCGTTTTACCGAGACCGACGAAGGGCTGACCGTTTATCTCACCGCCACCGCGTCCAAGCCCCGTACCGTCACCCTGCGTTGGAAGAATCCCATTGCCCGCCCCGTAAAGGTGCTTTGCGACGCTTGGGAGCGCGGCTACGGCACCTTTGGCTGGAACAGCCTGTGCGCCGAGCGCTGGATGCCCTGGTACTTTCTCCTTTGCGAAGATCACCCCGAGGGTGTGCCCACTACCGTTGCCGGCTACGGCGTGAAAGTCCTCCCGAACGCCATGGCAAGCTGGGAGTGCGACACCGAGGGCGTGACCCTCTGCCTGGACGTGCGTTGCGGCGGCGTGGGCGTAGAGCTTTGCGGTCGCGAGCTGGAGGTCTGTACCGTGGTCAGCCGCCGCTACGAGAACACCCACAGCTATCCTGCAGTCAAGGCATTCTGCAAGGTCATGTCGCCGAACCCGCTTCTTCCCGAAAAGCCTGTCTACGGTGGCAATAACTGGTACTACGCCTACGGTCATTCCTCCTACGAGGAGATCGTCTCCGACTGCTCCCTGCAGGCAAAACTCTCCGAAGGTCTCAGCAACCGCCCTTTTATGGTCATCGACGACGGTTGGCAGCCCAATCCCTGCGCAGGTCCTTGGGTGCCCAACGAAAAATACGGCGATATGAAGAAGGTTGCGGATGCCTTCAAGGCGATGGACGTGCGTCCCGGTATCTGGGTGCGACTGCTTCGCGACGAACGCCCCGAGATCCCGGCAGAGTGGAGACTTAACAAGCGGGGCTATGCGCAGGACGATCCCCGATTCCTGCGGGATTGCTTCCTGGATCCCTCCCATCCCCAGGTGGCGAAGTTTATCGCCGACGACGTGAAGAAGATCGTCCAAGAATGGGGCTACGAGCTGATCAAGCACGATTTCTCCATGATCGATATGTTCGGCGCGTGGGGCAAGGATCGCAACCGCCTGATTACGGAGGATGGCTGGTCTTTCAACAATAAAAAGAAGACCTCCGCCGAGATCACCAAGGATTTTTATAAAAACATCCTCGACGCCACCGACGGCAAGTGCCTGATTCTGGGCTGTAACTGCATCGGTCATCTGCTGGCAGGGCTGGCGCACCTCAACCGCACAGGTGACGATACCAGCGGCAACGAGTGGGAGCGTACCCGTCAGATGGGCGTGAACACGCTGGCGTTCCGGATGTGTCAGCATAACACCTTCTTTGCCGCTGACGCCGATTGCGTGGGTTTCATCCCCGGCAAGATCGACTGGCGCCTCAACCGTCAGTGGGCGACCCTGGCAGCCTGCTCCGCAACGCCGCTTTTCATCTCCAGCGCCGCCACCACCCTCACCGACGAGCAGTTTGCCTACATGAAGGAGCTCTACGCCCGCGCGTCGAAAGCCGAGGACGAGCTGATCCCGCTGGATTGGGAGTACACCACCGCACCGAGACGGTATCTCCTCAACGGAGAAGTGGTGGAGTTTAATTGGTTTGACGGGGAGTAAATATGTCGTTGAATTACAACGAAAAGAATATCCCGCTTGCCAAGAATCTGCGAAAGAATGCAGCACCGCAGGAGAACCATTTGTGGTATGACTTTCTATCGAAATATAAAATTCGGTTTCAAAGGCAAAAAGCGATAGACAATTTCATAGCGGATTTCTATTGCCATAAAGCAAAGCTTGTGATCGAAATAGACGGTGCGCAACACTATACTGCAGAAGGAAAGCAGAATGATGAGTTTCGGACGGAAATTTTAGAAGGCTACGATTTGCGAGTTATTCGATTTACAAATTATCAAATTGATCACAATTTTGATGGAGTTTGTAAATATATCGACCGCATCGTGAAAGGCTCCCTCCGGGAGGGAGCTCCCGCCGCAGGCGGGTGAGGGAGAGAGCGTGCATGACGCTTAGATGGTAGCATTGATAGGAAACGACAGTTTGAAGTCACGCAGGCTCCCTCCGACGCAGACGCAGTTGCCCGAGGCAACTGCTATACTGCGCCACCTCCCTCTCGGAGGGAGGCTTGGGTTACGGAGAAGTGGTGGAGTTCAATTGGTTTGACGGGGAGTAAGTGAATATGGAAGAATCCCGACGAAAGTCGGGTCAGACTGAAGACAAAGCCCTTTTCAAGACTTTGTCTTCAGTCTGACCGCTTTTGTTATCAAACAAGAGCAGTTTTCTTTCGCTCCAAAACTTTTTCAAAAATTTCCCCGAAACCCCTTTACAAATCCCTCTCCATCGCATATAATAGTACTAACGACTGTGATCGGGAAGATTCGGAGCAAAAGTCTCGCCAGAGAGATGCCGCCATGGGCTGGAAGCGGTATTGGGGACAGCGACGGTTGTGCGCCCGTGAGTCGGAACGGGGAAAATTTTTGCCGGCGCAAAAATGTGTATCCGTTCCCGGAAAATCCACGTTACGGATCAATGAGTGAGAAAGCAAAGTGGAACCGCGATCATTCGCCTTTGTCTCCCCAAGGGGAGAGTGGGCGGATTTTTTTGTTTTCTCAAAACCGCTCCATCCGACAGAAAGGAGCTTTCTATGAAAATTACCGTTGGGATCGGCAAACCGACCTGCAAAAAAACGAAAACGCCCCCCAAAGCCGACCGCGTAACTCTGGTGAAAAAGCTGCTGAACCTTTGCGACGAGCTGGAATACGACATGGATCGCATCCGCGAGCGAGACCCCGCCGCCCGCAATAATCTGGAGGTCGCGCTGCTCTATTCGGGCTTCCACGCCGTCACGGCACACCGACTTTCCCACTATCTCCACAACAAGGGCTACCGCCTGACTGCCCGCGCCCTGAGCCAGTTTGTGAAAATGCTCACCGGCATCGAGATCCACCCCGGTGCCACCATCGGCAAGGGACTGTTCATCGACCACGGTTCGGGTGTCGTTATCGGTGAGACCGCCGTCATCGGCGACGACTGTACCCTCTATCAGGGCGTGACTTTGGGCGGTACCGGCAAGGAATGCGGCAAACGTCATCCCACGCTGGGCAATCACGTGATGGTGGGCGCCGGTGCCAAGGTGCTGGGTCCCTTCAGGGTGGGCGACCACGCTAAGATCGCCGCAGGTGCCGTGGTGCTGAAGGAGATTCCCGAAAATTCCACCGCCGTCGGCATCCCTGCCAAAGTGGTTCGCCTGGACGGCGAAGTGGTGGAAGAGCTGGATCAGGTGAACATCCCCGACCCCATCGCCAAGGAGCTTGCCGAGCTGAGAGAAGCGATTGCTGTTTTGAAGGAAAGAATGAAATGATTTGGGGATGCTCGGTAGTTCACCTTGGGCGAACTACTCCACGATTCAAAAACTTTGATAATCTTCAAAACTTATATATGCCGACAAATATTGGTCGCATCCGTGTGTTGAACGGACTTAGTCCGTCGATTCTCACCTACCGTGTCATCCTGAGCGGAGAAAATAGCCCGGTGGGCTATTTTCGAAGTCGAACCCCCCGCTATAGCGGGGGCGGCTGCGCAGCAGACGGGATCTCTAAACAAGTCTGATCTGCATCCTTTAGAGATCCTTCGACTCCGCAGGCGTTCCTGCTTCGCTCAGGATGACGCGAGCGGGTTTGTTTCGGATGATCGCTATTGTTTTTTCGACACACTGAATGCCGACAAGTCCTTGTCGGCTTGGAAAAACAAAATAAATATCCCCCCGAAAGTTTTTGGGAGGGTTTGGGAGACCTTTTTTCAAAAAGGGCTCCCAAGAAAGGAATTCTTATGAAAATCTACAACGATCTGACCCGTCAGAAAGAAGAATTTATCCCTCTGGAGGAGGGCAAGGTCAAAATCTACGCCTGCGGACCTACGGTCTACAACTATTTCCATATCGGCAACGCCCGTCCTATCGTGCTGTTTGATCTGTTCCGCCGCTATCTGAAGTGGCGGGGCTGGGACGTGACCTTCGTCCAGAACTTCACCGACGTGGACGACAAGATCATCAAAAAAGCCAACGAGGAGGGCGTCACCTCCGACGAGATCGCCGCCCGCTACATCGCCGAGTATTTCACCGACGCGCAGGGGCTGGGCGTGGAAGCGGCGGACATCCATCCCAAAGCTACCGAGAACATCGGGCAGATCATTGGCTTGGTGTCCACGCTGGTGAAAAAGGGACACGCCTACGCCGCCGAAAACGGCGACGTTTACTATCGCACCAAGTCCTTCCCCTGCTACGGCTGCCTTTCCCATATGCCCATCGAGGATCTGGAATCGGGCGCACGCATTGCCGTGGGCGAGATCAAAGAAGATCCGCTGGACTTCGCCCTCTGGAAGGCGGCAAAGCCCGGCGAGCCTGCGTGGAAGTCTCCCTGGGGCATGGGCAGACCCGGCTGGCACATTGAATGCTCCGCTATGGTCAAGCGCTACCTGGGCGAGACCATCGACATCCATTGCGGCGGCGTGGATCTGACCTTCCCCCATCACGAGAACGAGATCGCCCAATCCGAAGCGGCTACGGGAAAACCCTTTTCCCGCTATTGGATGCACAACGGATTTATCAACGTGGACAATCAGAAGATGTCCAAGTCGCTGAACAACTTCTTCACCGTCCGTGACGTAGCGAAGCTCTACGGCTATATGCCCATCCGTTATTTCTTAGTCTCCAGCCACTACAGAAAGCCTATCAATTACAGCGCCGACATCATCGAGGCGGCACAAAACTCGGTAGACCGTATCCAAAACTGCTACGACAATCTGGCGTTCTATCTGAAGAATGCTACCTCCGGCGAGCCGCTGTCCGCGGAAGTTCGTGCGGCGTTCGAGGGCTATAAGGCGCAGTTCATTGAGAAGATGGACGATGATTTCAACACCGCAGACGCCGTTTCCGCGCTCTTTGAGATGGTGCGCGAGCTCAACAGCCTTCTTGCCGCAAACCCCTCCAAGGAAGCCGCCGAGGAAGCGGGTGCCTACTTCACCGAGATCGCAAAACTCATGGGTCTGGTGGGCGAGTCTGCAACCGATAAGGCTTTTGCAGAAGAGGTAGAAGCCCTCATCGCCCAGCGTGCCGCCGCAAAAAAGGCGAAGAATTTCGCGCTTGCCGACGAGATTCGCGGAAAACTCTCCGATATGGGCGTTACCCTGCAGGATACCGCCCAGGGCACCAAGTGGAAGAAGAATTGACCGTTTGGGCTGATATGGACGATCTGCGCACGATCTTGCTGTCTCACGCGGCACGCTATCCCGAAATGGAGCCTGCCGATGCGGTCAAGCTGCTCTTTCAAAGCGAATTTGGAGGCGGGCATCTGATCACCGATCCCGACGCCTGTCTTGCCTACCTGCGCACCGAGTGGGAGCGCACGCCCCGCGATCTTGCTGCTTCGCTTGTCGAGGATATCGGCGGCGGGATGATTCGGGTGATGCTCGGCGCCCTTTCCGAACCGCAGGAGGTAGAGGCGCTGGGGAGAGATTTCATCTGCTCTGCCGCCCGCGTGCACGGAACGATGGAGGAATTTTCCGAAAAGCTGTCGGTGCTGCGCGCCGTGACCGCCGAGGGCATCTTTGCCTTCTCGCCCGCCGCGTTGGACGGCTATCTTACTGCCTATCAAGCGGCAGGCTGTCCCGCCGTCTCTCACAGCGAGACCTATCGAAACCTCTATCGCCCCGCCTATCGGGTTCTCCGTCGAGAGGATTTCGGCGGCGGACGATAAGAAAAATCACCGCTCCGAGGAGTTGCCTCGGAGCGGTTTGCTTATTCGGGGAGGTCGGGATCGTACGACGGTGCCGCCGAGGTCACGGTTACGGTCTCGGGCGTTTCGTTTTCGGCATGGCCGGAATCCGCCGTCTCGTACACCAACCGATAGCCGGTGAGATGGTCTTCCAGATAATCCAGGAAGGCTCTTGCCCGCTCGCTGCCCACGTAGACCGCTTTGCCCGCCTGCAGCGCGCCGAAGGTGATATAGCCGTCGGAGGTGATGCAGAGGATAGAATTGTATTGGAGCAGATCGTGTCCGATGCGGACCCGCAGATAGTCGCCGCTATCGCCGTCGTAGTCCACCGTCTCGCCGTACACCAGAAGTTCATTCCACAGAATCTCGGCGGTCATGCCTTCAAAGACGAGATTCACTTCCTCGCCGCGGCTGTTCTTCGTGGCGTGGAAGATGTTTCCAGATACGGTGAGATGTTCGGCAAATCCCGCTTTTTCGATCAGTTCTGCCAGCGAATCGGCGTATTTCCCGGTTTTGTAAAGAAATGCGCCCTCTACGCCTTCCATGGTCAACACCGCTCCGTAGGCGGGATCGATCCCCTCGTACTTCGAAAGGGTGGCAGAGAGCGTGGCACTCTTTTCGGGATCGGCAACGCCGTGGGCGACGATTTCCGTCCGGAAGAGCACGTCTCCGATCTCGTCGGCGGAAACGCTGACGAAGGAATTGTGGTCTTGGGAGAGATAATAGGTCTCACCGTTCCATTCAACGGGAGGAAATTCCAACCGAACGCTCTCGCCGCCGACGGGATATTGAAAGGTGAAGATCCGCCAGCTTGCTTCGTTCATGGTGACGTAGCCGCTCCAGGAACGCACGGGATAGTTGGCGTAAGCATCGTCTGCTACGCTCTCGCCGGGGGCGCCTGACCCGCGCAGCAGCGGGTACGCACCCACGGCGATCAGCGCAACGCAGGCGGCAAGGGCTCCCCAGCTCGCTATACGGCGGCGCAGACTCTTTTTCGGCAGAGGGATCACCTTCGCTGACTTGGCGGCGTCGGGTGCCGCCTCTTCAATATAGTCCTCCCGAACGTCGGAGAGGCTTTTCCAAATGGCTTCGTGTTTCATAAAAACCTTCTTTCGCAAATTATGTTTGGGGTACAGAAAAGACTTTTGTGAACCCTTCGATTCTACAAAATTCCTTCTTCCTCCAGGAGCCGTTTCAGTTCTCCTCGCAAGCGGTGGAGGATGGACTTCACCTTCGCCTCGCTAAGTTCCATATTCCGGGCGATCTCGGCAATCGAGGCGTTGTACCAGTAACGGCGCAGGAAAACGATCCGCTTTTCGCGAGGAAGTCCGCCAAGGAAGCGGTTGAGGGCATCGGTCAGCGCGTTTTTGGAATATCCGTCCTCGGCAGAGGCGGTATCGGGGACGCATTCGGCAAGCTCGGACAGTACCAGCGGCACTTCGCCGCCACCCCGCTTTTCGGCGCGCTCCTTCTCGTAGCGGTGGATCGCCAGATTGCGGGCGATCCTTGCCAGATACGCCTTCAGGCTGCCCGGACGGTTGGGCGGGATCGACTCCCAGACCCGCAGGTAGGTGTCGCTCAAGCACTCCTCGGTGTCCTCGTCACAGCTGAGAATCGAGCCGGCGATCTTTTCCAGATAGCCGCCGTAGCGGGCGGCAGTCTCGGTGATCGCCTCCTCCGAGCGGTCGAAGTAGAGGTCGATGATCCGCTCGTCGACGGTTTTTTCTTGCTCCATACGGAAACTCCTCCTTTCGGTAGTGTGTATCAGAAGGTCCCTTCACCCTTATAGACCGATTTTCGGGGAAAAGGTTGCGTTTTTTTGAAAACATTTTTGTAAACAGTATACCACATTGGAGAGGACTTGTAAAGATCATCCGCGCCACAACAAAAACCGACCCCGCGTGGGGTCGGTTTGGGGGATTTAGGCTTCGGTGGAGAGGGGAGTATAGCCGTAGAGCCGATACTCTCCGTCCACGATGCGGAAGGCGACGGCGGCAAGATGGTCGGGAGCGGTATAATAGCTATACAGAGCGATGACTGTATCCTCCCGGCTGGTGTGATAAAGACGAATATTGTATGCAGGACCGGTTTGGTTGGTATCGCTTACAAAATGATAGTAGCGATCGGTTTCGGGAAGATAAGTATATCCCGTGTCCATCAACGCCCCGTGGAGATCGTCTGCAAAGGAAGGCATATACGCTAAATTGGCAAGCAGATTCCGCACATCCTCTTGGGTGAAACTACAACAGTCTATGTTTTCTACGACGGCTTCGTTCACGCCTGCCCGAATCAGTGCCTCTTTTTCTGCTTGTGTCAATTTGCTACCTGTGTAATAATTGTAGAGCGTTGAGAATAGCGACAGTTCGTCGGGAGAAAAGTAAACTTGATCGCAGGTAAAGAAGTAAGGCGCAGGCGAATTGCGGCGTTGATCGGTCAGGAAGGCTTTGATCGCATCGGGCATCTCTTGCGGTTCTGTCTGCACGGTTACATCCAACGCTGCAAGGAGTTTTTGCAGCGCAGCATTATCCATTACGTCACTCATCAGCGGCGTTTTGTCCGACGGAGGCGGATCGAAATAACGCTTTGCCTCGGCAGTCATCAGAGCAACCTCTTCTGCCAAAAGCTGATAGAAAGATTTATGATAGGTTTTCCCGTCGTAAACGCTGCAACTTACCCATCCCGACGAATGAAAGAGTAGGGTAAAGTAGCCCTTGGTTTGGAAATTAAACTCCATCCTCATGCCGTCTATTTCGGAATAAGAATAAAGTTCTTCCGCAGGCAGCCAATTTTGCTCTGCGAGCAGTGACATAAGTGCAGTGATGGAGGTGCTATCGGTATATTTGTATGTGGGGAATTGTTCTTCGACATCCTTTGAAATCTTTGCTTGAACGACCGTCTGTTTAAGACATTCTTCCAGCGTAGTAGGAGCCGCCGATTCCTCTGTCTCAGGAGGTGTGACCAAAGTGCCCTTGATAAAGTTTTCGATGGCTGTTTCAAGCTCCTTCATCGTTTCCGCTTCAAGGGGGAAGCAGTAAACGTTACTCAGCGGCTCGGAATAAAGAATATTCACGATCACGCGGTGAGATTCCGGATAAACGTATATCTCTACCTCAATCGACTGCATCTCAAACCGAACTGTATAATCCGAAGCACTCCAGATCCAATCACAGACAGGAGTTGCACCGCTTAGCGCAGACCGCAAAGTATTCAGCAGTACTTTTTGATGAGCAACAGAGTTCTGATAGGTATTTTGACCCTTTCGAACCGATACCGTTGCAAGCTCCGAATCGAGCAGGTAGGTTTCCGGAGCAGGAGGCGTTATTTGCGAAATCCATTTTGCCTCCAATTGTTGGAAATATGCCAAAATGGCTTCGGCATCATCCTTTGAAATAGTGAAGAACGAAGCTCCTTGCAGGCCTGTTTTATACCATTGCTTCCAACTGACCGTCGTATAATCATCGTAGTCAAAGCTTAATTGGGTGGTTATTCCGGTCGAATCGGTAAATGAAAGCGTGTACCCCATGGCCTCCAGCTCCAAATAAGGAATCGGAAGCGCCTCGATCGGTCGGAGGGTTGACAGCACTTCAGCAATCTGTGACGAATCGCTGATGGTGATAGCAGTTGTATAATTATAGGTATCTTGTAATTTCAGCGTGGTAATTATCTCCGACGACGGGATCAGTGACGCCAGATCCACGGAGTTTTCCTGAACGAGCTGGTCTACCAGCGATGCTAAGGCAGATAGCTCTTCCTCGGGAATGGTGAAATACCATTGTTGGTTCGGATTCCTATGGTGAGCACTTACGCTTCCGTCGGGGAAAAACAGCAGGCGAAGATCTTCGTCAGAAAAATATATCTCGACAGAGAGTGCGCTGGAAAGCGGTGTGTCAATTGCCTCCGCTTCGGTATAGGTCAACTCTTGCAGAGCCTTTTGCAGGCGGTCAGCACCTGCTTTGATCTGTACGCCTCGTGCGACGATTTCCTGTGCTGGCTTTTGCAGGTATTCGTCGAAGTGCGAAAGAGGACTTCCCAATATCCTCAGATACGATGCAAATTCCGCCATCTCGTCTGCCGGGATTTGATAGTATGCGAGTATTGTGCGCAGCGTTCCGTCTCCGGGGTAATGGCTCAATTGGATGCTGCCGGAAGGGTCAAGAGAAAGTTGGACGGTGGATGTGTCTGTAAATTTGAAGGAAAGATAAGGCATTGATTGGCCGGAACTAAAATCCGGCGTGTCGGTTTCGCTGATTGATAATTTGAGGATTCTGGTGAGTATTTCAGCAATTTCATTTTCCGTACAAGAGTGCCACGTATAGTATTCACCACCAAAGCAACGAACCTCTTCGATGGGACGATTCAAATATTTAGCCAGCGGATGTTCTTCCGGCAGAGCCTCTCTGAACTCTTCCTTCACCGTGGTCGTCCCCGTCGGATCGTCCGCCGCGGGCGCCGTATCAAACATTCCCAAAATCGTCGGCAGGAGCAGAACGCCGGCAATAAACACGCAAAAGATCAGTGGGGCGGTTGCCAGCAGGCGCAGATTTCGCCGATTGCGCTTCTGCACGCCGTAGCGGCGAAAGATTTCCTTCTTAAACGCTTCATCGGTTCTTCTCATGAAAACAAATCTCCTTCCTTGGAAAGTGTGGTGCGCAGAGCGGCTTTGGCGCGGGTCAGCAGATTATCCACCTGCTTGGGGCTGCGCTTCATAACCTTTGCCGCCTCTTTGTAGGACAGCTCCTCCAGATAGACCAGGTGCATGGCGATCTGCATCTCGTCGGGGAGCGACTGCATTGCGCGGTTCAGCGCACGGCTCTGCTCGTTTTTCAGCAGGATCTCCTCGGGCGTTTGGTCGTGGGCGGTCTCGTTTTCCGCCTCGGACAGCTCCACGGTGGCGAATTTCTTGGCGTGACGCAGATAGTCCACGGCGCGGCTGCGGGCGATGATGAACAGGTAATTCTTCAGCGGGATCTTAAAATTATAGCGGTGTTTATGGAGCAGTAATTCCATAAAGGTGTCGATGCAAAGGTCTTCCGCGATGCTCTCGTCGTGGACGTAGCGCTGAATGAAAAAGGTCAGCGAGTCGCGGTGGGTTTTCAGCAGCTCGTCAAAGCCGCTCTCGTCGCCGTCTAAATAGCGTCGATAACACTGTGCTCCGTGATCTGTAGCCTTGCTATCCATAGGAGGTCTCCTTTCCGAAAGCGCGCATTCCCGGGATGTGCTTTCATATAGTAATACGAATGAGAAGTCGATTTTCCTTATGCGTTTGAGGATATTTCTTGAAAAACTTTCGTAGTGCAGCCTTGGACTTTTGAGGGGGAGGGGATCCGGAGTTCGCCGACGGCGAACTCCGATAGTTGCGCAAGACGCAACTATCGACCGTCACTCAAACGCCGAAATTTTCTTCCTTCCCCTCAAACTCCCCCTCCTACTTCCTTGGCTGTGTGCTTTCGAGCGGTAAGATGGGGGGATTGGTATATGTTATTATAACCTCACACTGTCTCCTTCGCCGCCGCGCCGTCGGCAAGATAGCGCAGGGCGGAGGGCAGTACCTCCACCTCCACCGACTCGGCTTCGATGACCTCGCCGTCGATGCAGACCTGCTTGGTGCCGCCCACGGTCAGAGCAGTGATCCGCTTGTAGACGGCGATGGAAGCGTATTTTTCGCGCACGTTCCCCGTCGCGGGATCGATCAGCGTCCCTTTTTTGTATTTGCCGATCAGCGAGATGAATTTCAGGCGGCTGACCTTTTTCACCAATAGCAGCTCCAACACGCCGTCGCGCATATCCGACAGCGGGGAATTGTGGAAGCCGCCGCCGCACCATTGTCCGTTGCAGACGGCGCAAAGCAGAGCGTTTCCCTCAAATTCGAAGGTGCCGCCGCCCTCTTCTGTGGCTTTGATCGAAAATTCCCAGCCAAAGGGCTTGAAAAACTCGGTGACGATACCCAAAAGATAGGACAGACTGCCCGCGATGCCGTACTTTTTCTTGAACTGTCCTGCCGAGGAGACCACGTTGCAATCGAATCCGACGTTGACCATGTTGACGCCGTAGCGACCGTTACAGAGATAAGCGTCCAGTGCAAACTCCTTGCCGTCCATTGCCGCCAGCGTGCGGACGGTGTCGTTGCCCGAGCCGGCAGGGATGAAGGTGAGGCGAGCGGTCTCGCCCGCACCTGCTTCCAGCACGCCGGCGACCGCTTCGTTGATGGTTCCGTCGCCGCCGTGGACGACGAAGTGCGTGTGCGGATCCCGTCGGCAGGTTTCGGCGATCAATCGGCGGCAATCGCCCGCGGATTGGGTGATATAACCGTGAATTTCGGTTTGCGAAATGCCGCTCCCTGCGGCGGGATTATAAATGTGAATGGTTTCCATAATTTTGTCGCCCGAAGGCTTTCCTTTACCGTACTCTGCAGGATGTCAAGTTCACACCACCATTATACCATCTTCCGCAGAGCTTGTCAACCGACGAAGAAATTCCTTGCTTTTTGCCGAAAACTACCTACCTTTTCGGAAAATATCGTCCGTTCTGAAAACGCGGACGAAAATCCTCTCTTTTTTATGAAAAAAAACGAAAAAATTTTTCCGCAAAATATTGCAATTCAGCGCGAGAAAGTGTATAATAAAACCATTCTATGTTGCAGGAGGTAATGCAAAATGGCACTTACCAATCAATATCTTCTTTCCGTCCTTGAGACCGTGAAGAAGCGGAACGGCGGAGAGCCCGAATTCATTCAGGCGGTCACCGAGGTTCTGGAATCCTTCGAGCCCGTCGTAGAGGCTAATCCTCGACTGGAGGCTCTGGGCGTCGTAGAACGCATCGTTGAGCCTGAGCGCTTCATTCAGTTCAGAGTTCCGTGGGTGGACGATGCCGGCAAGGTGCACGTCAACCGCGGTTATCGCGTACAGTTCAACTCCGCGATCGGCCCCTACAAGGGCGGTATCCGTCTCCATCCGACCGTAAACGCATCGGTTATCAAGTTCCTGGGCTTTGAGCAGTGCTTCAAGAACAGCCTGACCGGTCTGCCCATGGGCGGCGGCAAGGGCGGCTCCGACTTCGACCCCAAGGGCAAGTCCGATATGGAGATCATGCGTTTCTGCCAGAGCTTCATGAGCGAGCTCTACCGTCACATCGGCCCCGATACCGACGTTCCCGCAGGTGACATTGGCGTGGACGCCCGCGAGGTGGGCTTTATGTTCGGTCAGTACAAGAAGCTTCGCAACGAGTACACCGGCGTCCTCACCGGCAAGGGACTTGCTTATGGCGGTTCTTTGGCGCGCACCGAAGCAACCGGCTACGGCCTGCTCTACTTTACTCAGGAAATGATGTCCTGCATGAAGAACGACACCGTTGCAGGCAAGACCATCGTGATTTCCGGCTCCGGTAACGTCGCCATCTACGCTTGCGAGAAGGCACAGGAGCTGGGCGGCAAGGTAGTTGCACTGTCCGACTCCAACGGTTATATCTACGATGCCGACGGCATCAAGCTGGACGTTGTGAAGCAGATCAAGGAAGTGGAGCGCGCCCGTATCTCGGTTTACGCTGACCGCGTTCCCGGCTCCGTTTACACCGCAGGCTGCAAGGGCATCTGGACGATCCCCTGCGATATCGCGCTCCCCTGCGCAACGCAGAACGAGATCGACGGCGAGTCCGCCGCAATTTTGGTGAAGAACGGTACCAAGGTCGTAGCAGAAGGTGCGAATATGCCCTCCACTCCCGAGGCAATTGCCACCTTCCAGAACGCAGGTCTGCTCTTTGCTCCCGCCAAGGCGTCCAATGCAGGCGGCGTAGCCACCTCCGGTCTGGAAATGTCCCAGAATTCCATGCGTTACAGCTGGACTTTTGAGGAAGTAGACGCCAAGCTGAAGCAGATCATGATCGGCATCTTCCACAACGCTTACGATGCCGCCAAGAAGTACGGCAAGGAAGGCGACCTGGTTGCAGGTGCCAACATCGCAGGCTTTGAGAAGATCGCCTCTGCAATGATCGCTCAGGGCGTGGTTTGATCGGGGCGCTGCCCCGGACCCCCCAAGAACTTTTATGAAAGGCGGAAGAATGGTTTGTGACCATTCTTCCGTCGTTCTGTTTACAGAACGACAGTGCAATATACTTGCCGCCTGACTTTTTTGCGGTGCGGTTGAGTGTTGGACAAGGTTGTGGTATAATGAAGTATCAAATCGTGTATATCGGATAGGAGCGTTTTCAATGGAAAAAGGACGGATTATTTATTTGAACGGTGTAACCAGCGCGGGAAAAACATCCATCGTGGAGGCACTTCAAGCACGGGATGACTATTTCTTTTACGTTGTTGCAAATGATTTGTTTGAAGAGATGGTAGGAGTCAAGTATTTGCAACAAAATTATTGGAAACATTTGAGTGAAGTCATTATTTTGATGTATCATACCGCAAAATTGTTTTCCGATATGGGCAAGAACGTGATCATCGACGGGATGTTGGTGGAAAGAGAGGAAGTCAAACCCCACTACGAGCAGGTGCTGGAGATCTTCAAGGACAATCCGTTGGATATTGTGGAAGTCTACTGCCCATTGGAGATTTGCAGACAGCGCAATATTGCGCGGGGCAACCGAGGAGAGATGCAGTCTCATGATCAGTATCGGTACATGAATCAGGACGTGGTACACAGTATTCGTGTGGATACCTCTTTACACAGCCCTGCGGAATGCGCGGAAATTATCACTGCGGCACTGTTCGGTACATAAAAACACACGCAAAACAGTGGGAGCCCCCTCTGCTTTGCGGTCCGTAGTGAATCTGCAACAGAAACTCCCCTAAAACTCCCTTCGATTTTATACCGAAACTATTGACAAATTCCGACGAATGGTATATAATGCTACTGAGTTTATTTCCGCAGCATCGGACGGTGAAAGCGCCCTTCGACCTGCGTATTTTTGATTGAAATCACGGTATTTTTGCAAAATACCGTCAAGGAGAACCATCTATGGGAACGATTACCGAAGTTTTTGCCACTTCCGTGTTCAGCGATAAGGTGATGAAGGAGCGTCTGCCTGCCGACGTTTACGCCGCTATGAAGCGCACCATCCACCACGCCGAGGCGCTGGATCCCGCCTATATCAATACCGTCGCCGCCGCAATGAAGGATTGGGCGATCTCCATGGGTTGCACCCACTTCAGCCATTGGTTTCAGCCGCTGACCGCTTCCACCGCCGAAAAGCACGACTCCTTCCTGCTTCCCAAGGGCGGAATGGCGGCCATCGAGGCATTTTCCGGCAAGAACCTCCTCCAGAGCGAGCCCGATGCCTCCAGCTTTCCCTCCGGCGGACTTCGCGGCACCTGCAACGCCCGTGGCTACAGCGTGTGGGATCCCACCTCCTACGCCTTCGTAAAGAATAAATGCCTCTACATTCCCGCTTGCTTCGTCTCCTATACCGGCGAGGCGATGGATAAGAAGATCCCCCTGCTTCGTTCGGTGGAAGCGCTGTCGAGAGAGGCAGTGAGACTTCTCCATCTCTGCGGCAAGACCGACGTCCACTACGTCCGCACTACCGCAGGCCCCGAGCAGGAGTATTTCCTCATCCCTTACGAGATGTATATGAAGCGAAAAGACCTTCAATACACCGGCAGAACGCTGTTCGGCGCCAAGCCCTCCAAGGGACAGGAGCTGGACGATCAGTATTTCGCTGCCATCAAGCCGCAGGTGAAGGAATTTATGGAGGACTGCAACGTAGAGCTGTGGAAGCTGGGCATCAACGCCACCACTGAGCACAACGAGGCGGCTCCCTGTCAGCACGAGCTTGCACCCATCTTTGACACCACCAATATCTCCAACGATACCAACCGTCTGGCGCTGGACGTGATGAAGACCGTGGCACAGAAGCACGGCTTTGCCTGCCTCTTCCACGAGAAGCCTTTTGCCGGAATCAACGGCTCCGGCAAGCATAACAACTGGTCGATGGCGACCGATCAGGGCGAAAATCTGCTGAATCCCACCTCCGACCCCTACCACAACACGCAGTTCCTGCTTTTCCTTGCCGCCGCGATCCGGTCGGTATCCGATTACAGCGAACTGCTCCGCGTTTCCATCGCTACTGCGGGTAACGATCACCGTCTGGGCGCGCTGGAAGCGCCTCCCGCGATCCTCTCGGTCTATTTGGGCGACGAGCTGACCGCCGTGGTCAACGCCATCGCCGACGGAAAGAAGTACGTCTCTCCCGTCAAGACTACCATGAGCGTAGGCGTTGCGGCAATTCCTGAGCTGAAAAAGGACACCACCGACCGCAACCGCACCTCTCCCTTCGCCTTTACCGGTAATAAGTTTGAATTCCGGATGTCGGGCGCGTCTCAGTCTATCTCCGAGCCCAACATGGTGCTGAATACCATCATGGCGGAGACCCTGAAGAAGTTTGCCGACCGCCTGGCGCGCGCAAAAGACTTTGAGACCGCCGCCCGCAAGCTGATCCGCGAGGTGTTCCGTCGGGAAAAGGATCACATCATCTTCAACGGCAACGGTTATTCCAAGGAATGGCAGGAGGAAGCGGCGCGCCGCGGACTGCCCAACCACGCCACCACTCCCGAAGCCATCTCGGTCTACGACAAGCCCGAATACGTGAAGCTTTTCGCCGATCACGGCGTGTTGACCCCTGCCGAGCTGTGTTGCCGCAAGGAGGTTATGTTCGATAACTACGTCAACCAGATCAAGATCGAAGCGCAAACCATGTGCGAGATGGTGATCCGCGATATCCTCCCCGCTTGCTTTAGCTACTCCACCGAGCTGTCGGTAGCCGATTGTAATTGCGCGTCGGAGATCGGCAACGAGGTGAACGCGCTCGCCGACAACCTCTACGCCGCTACTAAGAAATTGGAGAAGGCGCTGGAAGGACTCAAGTCTGCCGGAACCGCAGAAGAAAAGGCGTACTACACCCGCGACGTCATCCGTCCTGCGATGAGCGCCGTCCGCGCACCGGCTGACGAGCTGGAAACGATTGTGGGCAGAGACTATTGGCCGATGCCGACCTACGGTGATATGCTGTATTATTGATACTTGCACACAAAAACATCCCAACGGAGGACCCGTTGGGATGTTTTTTCTTTGCTTGATTTATTCGATTCCGAAAACACCTGCGCGCCATGCGGCGGGAAGCTTGGGAGTGGTACTGCCCGACAGGATCACGGTGCTCAGCGTGCCGTCCCGATGCAGGATGGTGACGGCTTGCTTGCCTACCGATACCCAAACGGCGTCGGTGACCTCGGAAAGCAGGTTGGATACCTTGTTGTTGACCGAGCAGAGGAGCGTGCCGTCCGACTTCAGCGCCACGGCGTTGGTAGCGGTGGAGAATACGGCGACCACATCAGACCAGCCGGTGACGTTGCAGTTGCCCTTGACCACCACGGTACCGTCGGCCTTCAGACCGATACTGTGGAGCGAGCCTGCCGAGATGGCAACGATGTCGGTCCAATCCTTGGTATCGCAGATGCCAGCAATATTGTAGCCCAGCGCAGTAACGGTACCGTCGGCGTGGAGGATCAGGCTGTGGTTATCTCCTGCGGAAATGGCGACGGCATCCCGCAGAGCGGCGGTGTCGCACTGACCGTATACGTTACTGCCTACGGCAACGACCGTACCGTCGGACTTCAGACCCAGCAGATGGTAATAGCTTGCGGAGATGGCGACGATGTCGGTCCAGCCGTCAATATCGGTTTGGGAGTAGGAATTGCTGGTGCCCTCCGCGATGCGGACGGTGCCGTCTGCCAGCAGGATCACTACCGCGCTGTCGTTACAGGACACCGAAACGGCAGGGACGTAGCCGGTCTCGTAAACGGGCTCGCCGGTGATGGGATCCAGAGCGGGCTCGCCGGTCTCGGGATCGAGGACGGGGGTGTAGCGGATCGACTCGTAGATCATTACGTCACCCAAATAGACGTTTCCGCCGGAGTCGATGGCGGCAACCGCCGTGGGCTTGGAGCCCAGCGAAACGGCGTGCACCTTCTGCATCTTCTCAAAGGACAGCAGAGAGAAGAAGGTGGGCAGATGACGGCGGAGCTGTGCGTCGGTAAGTCGGTTGAGAACGGCCTGCTTCTTTTCGGCGTTACCGGCCATACCCACGTAATCTGCGGCCTTATCGAAATTGCTTTGGGAGATATAGTAGTCCACGGCGGAGGACGCGGCGGTGATCGCCAAAGAGGGCAGGTTCATTTCTTCTGCCAATGCGATGGCGTCGTCGTACTTGTTCTGATTCAGCAGCGCCTGTACGGCACCCTCTGCGATCATTTGGGGAGTGGTGGCGGTGCCGTATTTTTCGGCGGCAGCCATGGCGTCGTTATACTTTTGAGCCGCCACCAGCGCGTCTACGTAAGCTTTGGCGGCGTCTGCCTGCTCTGTCAGACTATTCAACAGTTGCTCGGCGGTGGCAAACTCGCCGTTATTTAGCGCGTTGTGGAACAGCTGGAGGGTGATGGCGCTCACATACGCATCGTTGCCTGCCTTTTGTGCCCATTCCAGTGCTTTTTCCGGTTGACCGTTCTGTTGATAATACTGCATTGCAGCAAGATAGATCTCGTCGATCAGCGCCTGATCGCAGCCCGATGCGGTGGCGTATCCCAGGGCGTTGTCGAAATCGTTCTGGGCGAGATAGGTGCGAACCACCTTTTCTGCCGCGTTATCGCTGTCTACGGGATCGGTGACGGCAGGGCTGTCGGTAGCGTCGGTCTCGCCGCCGTCCGAGTCGCTTCTGCCGCAAAGGGTCAGGATCAGCAAAAGAACGATGGCAAGCAAAACCACCGATGCCGCAGTGATGGCGATCAGCAGGATGTTGCGCGTTTTGTCGGGCTCTCGGTCTTGTACGGGAAGGACGGGGGGGATAGCGGAAGGCTC
This sequence comes from Clostridia bacterium, assembly GCA_017451585.1. Lineage (GTDB taxonomy): Bacteria > Bacillota > Clostridia > Oscillospirales > CAG-272 > CAKSQF01. Next base: position 38,353 of record JAFTOC010000002.1, on the reverse strand, counting down.
CTGTTGATCGTCACCCGCGTCGGGATTTTCTGCAAGCTCACCGTTTTCGGCTTCCATAGCGGCAAGCGCGGCTTTGGCGGCAACGGTAGAGTATTCGGCGGTCTGATCGGCGGCGGGAGAAGCAGGCTCCGGGCTCACAGCAGGATCGGAGGGAGGGGGAGGGACGGGAGCTACTACCGGGGGCTTCTTGGTTTTGGGCTCGGTCAGCGCGTCGAAGGCGGCAAACAGTTCGCCTTTGTTGCGGCTACAGGTCGGGCAAGCGTCCGACTCGGAAAACTCGCCGCAGGTGCAGCGCCATACGATCTCGGTAAGCTTTTCGGGAACGTAAAGGGCGCCTGCACCCAGTGCCTCGATAGCGGCGTCGGGATTTTTCTTAAACTTTTTGGTCAGCAGAATGCCCTCACCGGGCAGGTCGAAGAAATCGCCCCGAACGTAGTCGGTGACGGTGCCGTCGGTATAACGGATACGGCTGATGTAAATTTCGGCGTCCTCTACGCGGACGCCCCCGTCGCAATCGGGGAGCAGGCGGAAGGTGATCCGCGCGCCGCTCTCCAGTCCGTTTTCACCGAAACGCAGAAGCTTGGCGAAATATTCGTTTTCTCTGCAAGGATGGATCTTGCCGTCGGCGTCAAAAAGACGTACCACCAGCACCGCAGACTCCACGGTGTCGCTGGCAAGACCGCCGCCGCCCATGTTTTCCACGGTCATACAGACCTGCAGGGCAGAGGTATCGTAGTTGTATTCCAGATCAGTCCGCTCGATGGAGAGAGGACAGCGAAGAGAGACCCGTTTTCCTTTGGCCTTCTTCACCTTGATGCCGGTTTGTTGTTTGGATGTTTTCATTAGTATCTGTCTCCTGTACGGAAATTCAATGTAAACTCGTTCAGCTTATTGTAACGCAAAATCTGCGGTTTGTCAAGAGAATCCGAAATAGTTTACAGACTATTATTCAATTTGAAACAATATTGTGCTTTTTTGGACAAAAGTTCGTTCCGGAGGATCGAAGCAGAGCGTATCCTGCCGCCCACAGACGGCCGATCCTGCCGGGCGCGTGCAGGATGCGCCACAGCCACTCGCACCCGATCTTTTGCCAAAGAAGGGGCGCGCGGGAGACCATGCCTGCCCAGACGTCCAGACTGCCGCCCAGCGGCAGAAAAAGACGTACCGACGGCAGGTACCGCCGATTTGCGGCGATCCACTCCTCCTGCCGCGGACTGCCCAGGCAAACGATCACGATCTCCGCGCCCGAGGCGCGGATCCTGCCCCGCAGAGCGGGGAGATCGGCTTTGCCGAAATACCCGTGGGCGGTTCCCGCCACGCAAAGCCCGGGGAGTACCGCCCGCAGCCGTTTTTCCGCCCGCGCGGCTATTCCGGGTCGTCCACCCAGCAGAAATACCGGGATTCCCCTTTGGGTGGCAAGTGCCAATGAAGCATAGCCCAGATCAATGCCGGTGATGCGGGGGATCTTACCGTCTGGATATTTTCGACGAAGCAGGATCGCTCCGCCGATTCCGTCGCAAACGCGGCAGTCGGCAGTGCGCAGGAGCGCGGCAAAACGGGGATCTGCCGCGCCGCGGGAGATCAGTTCAAAATTCAGCGTTGCAACAAAAACGCCGCCGTTTGCCAAAAGTAGCAATCGGGCGGCATCCTCGGGGGTATATGCGGGCAGGAGGGCAGGGGGGATGATCTTTCGTTTGCCGTTCACAAGGATCGCTCCGTTCATTCTATGAGAAGAGGCGTTGATACATACCTCTATGTACGGCGATTGATTTGCCCCCGCAATTGATGCGGGGGCAAACCGAAAAAGCTTTTCCGAAAAAGTGCCGTCAGGCACGGTTTATTTGAGTTTGTCGGCTTCTGCCGTCGCCAGCGCGTCGCAGCGCTCGTTGTACGGATGACCGGCGTGTCCCTTCACCCAGCGGAAGGCGATTTCGTGAGGTGCGATGGCGGCAAGGAGCCGTTCCCAAAGCTGGGGGTTTAGCGCGGGAGAGCCGTCGGCTTTTTTCCAGCCCCGTTTTTTCCAGTTTTCCGCCCAACCCTTCTCCAGACCGTCGATCACATACTTGGAATCGGAGGTGAAGGTGACGACGCAGGGCTCCTTCAAGGCTTCAAAAGCGGCGATGGCACCCATCAGCTCCATACGGTTGTTGGTGGTGTCTCTCTCTCCGCCTGACATCACCTTTTCCTTTTGTTTATAGACCAAAATAGCCCCCCAACCGCCGGGGCCGGGATTTCCGCGGCAGGCGCCGTCGGTATAGATTTCGACTTTTTTCATGAGATCCTCGCTCAATAGATGGTATTTCCCCTATTGTAGCACATTCCCGGCCGTTTTGCAAGGGCGATCCCGTAAAAAAGCACGCTCAGCGGATCTTTATTGAGTCGGTGTCATTGGCGCTCACGCCCGATTTGCTGAAGGGGCTGTTGCCCCGATAGATCCGATCGATCTCTCCGGGAGCGGTGAAGACGCCGTTGGGATCGAATTTCAGTTGTGACGACTCGGCGCCCCGGGGGAGCAGATAGTCGGTCAAGAGGTCGATGGCGTATTGGCGGGACAACACCTCACAGACCACGCCGTTTTCATCCTTGACGGATTGCCCTTTGAGGGTGATCATTTTCACGTTTTCCTCCGATACCTGCATGGCGCCGCGGATCAGAGGGATCAGATCAGCCAGCCCCAGGTCGCTTTCGGTGTGACGGAAGCAGGAAGTGGCAAGCTCTATGGCGGTGGACAGGGAAAACTCGTTCTTGATCTTGCGAAACAGCGCCGAAAGGAAGATCTTTTGGGCGTCCATCCGACCGTAGTCGGCGGTCAGATAGCCGCTACGAAAGCGCACGAACTGCTCCGCCGCCTTGCCGTCCAGCACCTGCTCGCCTGCTTTCAGATGGATGTGCAGATCCTGGCTGTTATCGTCGTAGTCGATATCCATCGGGACGTTCACCGTTACGCCGCCGACCGCATCCACGATAGCGCGCAGACCGTCCGTACCGATAGTGACGTAGTGGTCGATCTCCACACCCATGTTGGTTTCTAAAAAGGAGACCAGCGCGCGGCTGGCGGTATGCGTCGCCTGCTCGTCGCTCTGACCACCGCTCCGAGCGGCTGCGGCGGCGTTGGCAAAGACCGAGTTCAGCTTGTGATTACTGCTGCCCGGGCGATTGATATAGGTGTCCCGCGGAATCTGTACGATGCGCACGGCACCCTCGGAAACGTCCAGAGACGCCAGCATGATCACGTCGCTGCCGCTCCAGGCGTCGTCCATACCTGTGATGAGGAAGGTCACCTCTGCGGCAGTGGCGGCTTCGATGAGTGCGCTCCCTGCCTCCTCTGCGTTTTGGATGGCGCGAATGGCGGCACCACCTGCGGCGGCGATCTTCTCGCTTCCGACTCGGACGGCGCTCTGCAGCTTTTGACCGACCAGCCAAGCGCCGGAAACTGCTCCCGCGATCAGCAAAAGGGAAAGCAGTTTTTTGCCTGCGTGTTTGAACATAGAAACCTCTCGTTTTCTTGAATTTGCCCTTAGTGTGGATCGCCGGAGGGCTGTCTATGCTTGGCAAATAACGGGACGGACCGCTGCTTCAAAAAAATGTGATTTTTCAAAAAATAACTGCAAAAATGTGTTGACTAAGTGAAAAAAATGGAGTATAATTACAGTGGATGCATTTATGCCAGTGTGGCGAGTGATGCACCGATGCGAAACGGATGGTTGAAAACGAATATGATGAAAAAAATACTGACTCTCCCCAATTGCATTACCGCAATACGGATAGTGGGTGCCGCGGCGTTGTTTTTCGTGAAGCCGCTGGCGGTGCCCTTTTATATAATCTACACGCTCTGCGGCGTCAGCGACGCCATTGACGGAATGGTGGCAAGAGCCACCGGAAGCAGCAGCGAATTCGGCGCAAGGCTGGACAGCATCGCCGATCTGACCTTCTACACCGCAATGCTGGTAAGCCTTCTGCCCAAGCTGAAGGAGGTCTTCCCTTGGTGGCTGTGGTATCACGTTGTATTGCTGGTAACGCTCCGCTTGCTGGGCTATCTGGTGGCGGCGATCCGCTACAAGAAGTTTGCCTCTCTGCATACATATATGAACAAGGCAACCGGCGCTACGATGTTTGCGGTACCGTATTTCCTTCCTACACCCGTGGGCTCAGCCTATTGCGTGGGCGTTGGCGTGATCGCTCTGATCGCCGTGGTGGAGGAACTGGTCATGCACCTTACTTCCAAGCACTACACGCCCGGCAGAAAGACCATACTGATGAAAAAACCTGAGGGCTCCGATGTCCCGTCCGATAAAACCGCATAAGCGAAAAACCCTGCCGACGAACTTAGTTCGTCGGCAGGGTTTTTCACTTGGTGCCGTTGGATCACTGCGCTGCGGCGATCTTCGAGTACAGGATGGACAGAGCGGCGTACATTTCTGCATAAGACGCCTGATCCATGATGTCCTTGTCCAGGTCGGGACGTCTGCTGTCGTCTGCGGAAACGGTAGCGGCCTTGTCCCAGCCGTTGTAAAGATCGCGGGGCATCAGACCTTCCTCGGTCTTGTAATTCTCGTAGGCGTAGTCCAGCGAGTCCTGATAAGCGGCCAGATAGGAAGCGCATTTGGTGTCGTAGGGGAACAGATCGATGAAGCCCTCCAGCAAAACCAGGTTGAACCAGGTGTTACTGCGGTAGATCTGGCTTGGATATGCGCTGTACTGTCTGTAGCTTTCGCCGTTGATCTTGGCAGTGGTGGTAAAGGTTCTGTACGCTTTCTGGGCGCTGGTCTTGGCTTCCTTCAGATAGGTCTCCTCGCCGGTAGCGCGGTAGAGTGCCACGGCACCGGAGATCATAGCGCCGGTGTTGTAGGAATAGGTGGTGGAATCAAGGCTACCCAGAGGGCCGGTGGAGACCCAATGCTTGTTCTTGCCGGAGCCGATCAGCTCACGCCCCTGCGGTCTTACCAGGTCGCCGTAGAGACCGCTGGACAGGCGCAGATGCTCGTTGGTCCAATCGTAGATCTTGATCGCCCAATCCAGGTAATACTGTGCGTTCTCGCGACCTTCGGCGGCTAAGATCTCGTAGATCTCTACCAAAGGCTCGATAATGGGAGCGTTGGAACAGGTGTGCTTGGAGCTGTAGCCGGGGCCCCAATCGATACCGCCGACCTCACCGCCCGCACCGTCATCGGAAACGTCCCATGCGTCCAGGCAGACCTGCGTCAGAGCCAGCGCCTGAGTCAGGTAATCCTCCACGCCGGTCAGCTGATAGCAATAGACCAGCTCGCGAACGATCCACATCTGGTCGTCGTAAACGGCCGCTACGTCTGCCAACGACGCGGTGCCGGGAGAGCCGGCGCGGTTAACGGCGTACATGGTCTGTTCCACGTTGCCGTCGTAATTGGCGATGTACGCGGTGCCCTTGTAATATTCCATAGCAGTCAGCGTCTTGGCGTGAAGCGTGGCGTATTGGGCGCCGTTTCCGCCTGCGTCGATGGCCCAGAGCTTAGACATCATAGTCAGAGCAGAGGTGATGTGCCATACCGAAGCGGTATTGCTGGTGGAGAGATTGTTGGTGTTCAGGTACATGGCGAACTTGATGTTATCTCCACGACCGGAAATATAATACTCCTCAATGACCGATCCGAGAACGTTGGCGCGGTCGGCGTTTTGCGCGGCAAGCGCGGCGTAAGCGGCGATCTCCTCGTCAGTGAGGGAGTCGATGCCGGGGGTAACGGAGTTTTCGGCGGAAGCATCCTCCGTAGTGGTAGCGGCGGTGGTATTAGCGGTGCCGGAGGATTCACCGCCACAGCCGGCGAGCGGCACCAGCATCAGTGCGGCGAGCAGTGCAGAGCAGGAGCGTTTGAAGAGAGTCATTTGCATTTTCCTTTCAATATGGATTTGTGAAACGGGACGAAATAGTTCGGTATTATTGTATCATAAAAATTTCCTTCTGTCAATCGGATTTTTGTGAATTACTACAAAAATACGGAAAATTCTAAAAAAACACGTCCCGCAAGAATGTGCGGGACGTGTGGCTGATTCAATTGAGGATCGTATGCTCCAACCATTTCTTGGTGACGGGATCAGTTCCCTCGGCATCTGCCATCTTTTGGGCTTCTGCATAGAGGCTGGTGTAGTATCCGCCGGCGAAAGCGTTGTCGCCCGTAACGGTGAAATAGTGGGTATGCGTGATGCCGTTGGCGTCGGCGTAGGTCAGATAGGGACGGGCGATGAAATCGGATTTGTAGTAATCCGCCGTATATCCGCAGACGAAGGCGTTAAAGAGGATGTAGCCGTTGTAGGTAGCGTAGGTTCGCTGGGCGGGAACGGTTACCGTTCCGTTTTTATAAAGATAGTTGGCATCGGATTTTACCAAAGCGGAGGTAGAGGTGCGGCGCATCCGCACCACCATGCCGAAGCCTATGCCGGTGTCGGTGGCTTTGGAGGGCTGGAGCGATCGGTTGGATTTGTGGATGCCCTCCAGCTCGGCGATCAGCGCGGTGCTGATCCGCCCGATGTAGCGCAGACCGGTAGCGTCACCGGCAACCCGCAGCTCTACGCCTGCAAATCCGAAGGGGGCGACGGTCTGTCCGTCGGCAAAGGGATCGGAATTGTCGCGGGCGATGGAATCCAGCGGGATCCAACCGGCGTACAGCAGCAGATCCTCGGAGATGGTGATCTTGGAGGGGGCGGCGTAGTCGGCGTTATGGGACTCCGCAGAGCTGGGGTCGTAGTACCAGCCGGTGAAGAGATAGCCCTCTTTGGTCATGGTATAGTCGGCAAGATTGATCACCTGGTTGAATTCAACGGTGAACAGCTCGACCGTCTGACCGTCCAGCGTGTTGACGAAGGTGGCGGTAAACGAACGGAACTGGCATTGATAGCCCGTAAGTCCTGCGGGGATGTTATCGTAGATCCAGTCGCCCCAGCCGTTGCCCTTGGGCATACGGTAGCGGATGGAGTAGTCTACCGGCTCGATACCGATGGGCAGGGAGGTCAAGGGCTGACCGGTCACGGTAGCCGACCAGTTGGTGCCGGTAGGCATTTTGATGACGGTAACGATGCAGATGGCGGAAAGCCCGTTTTGCGTCGACGCCGTAACGGTAGCGCTTCCTGCCTTCACGGCCTTGATAGAGCCGTCCGAAACGGTAACGGCGGAGATGTCGGTGGAGGTCCAGGTGATCGTCTTCTGGGTGGTGTCTGCAGGCAGGAGTGTGTATTCCATTTCGTAGGTGTCACCGACGATCAGCGTCAGCTCGTTCCGCTCCAAGGTGATGGAGGTGGGCGGGATGTTCTTTTCCTTGACCGTAATGGAAAAAGTATCGCTGAAGCTGCCGTAGCTGACCTTAACGGTATAGGTTCCCGCTTTGTTCAGATTATAGCCCGAGCAGGAGTAGCCTGCGATCTCGAAGGCGGTGCCGTCGCTGAACTTGGCTTGCACCACCATACCGGCGGTGGAGAACTTGTCCCCCACGGTATAGGTGGTTTTAGAGGGGAGAGTAGTGATCTCGATAGAAGAAATGGACGAGCTTTGATACATCGCGTAGTCCAGGCGGATCCAACCGGACTTGCCGTCGTAGGTGGTGTAGCCCCAGTAGTAGTTACCTGTCTTTTGTACGGCGGTGACCTGCACGATGGTGTTGTTGGGGATAGTCACCAGAACGGTGGAGGAGGTGGTCGGCTCGGAGCGCATATTCAGACCGCCGTTGGCGGTGATCTGATAAGAACCGACCTCGTAGCTTTCCGTGGTCACGTTTCCGCTGCCGTCGAAGTCGTAGGGCATATTGTAATACAGCAGGTCGCGGGATCCGGCGTAGGAGTAGAAGGTATCCCAGGTCCACTGGCGGGTATAGATCAGACAGTCTTTGTTGGAGGTGTTGCACTCGTAGGTGATAAAGCCGCTGGCGCTGACCGAGATCACGAACAGCGAGTGCCCCGCGCCGGTGCGGATGTGTCCGCCGGGGCCTACCGAGGTAAAGGTGGACTTGATGGTGTTGGCGGTCCAGTTGCCGGCAGACAGCTTTTGACCGAATGCGTTATAGAAATCGCCGGGGGCGGCTTTGTCGTGACTGCCGAAGAGCCGCCATTGACAGAACCGGGCAAATCCCATACACTGTACACCCAAAAGGTCTACCTGATAGTTGGATTTGCCGGGCCAGTACCGCATACAGTTTTCCCAGGATTTATTGTTGGCAACGCAATAGCCCTTGTCGTGACAGGAGCAGGCGGAGCCGTTGTAGGTGAAATACGAACCGACGGGATAATCAGAAAAGGGAAGCGTCCAACCGTTGATAGAGATACCTTCGGACGCCGATGTAAAGGAGGAGCCCCCCTGCTGATCGTAATAATCGTATGTGCTCAGCAAATTTTCGGAAACCGTATAAGCGTAGGTAATGTAGGTATCGTTGTGCTCCGCAAGCAGATAGTTGGGAACGGTATTTTCGTCCTGATAGTCGGGATTGGGCAGATAAAGCAGGATCTGATCGGCTTCTCGCAGTTCGAAGTCGCACACGGTGGACAGGGACGTGCCGTCGGGCGCGGTGCGGGAGGCAAGGTCGATCAGCACGTCGGAACCACGGAGGAGCTTGTCCCCGCAAAGATAGTAAACGGTATCGCCGCACAGGGCGAAGGTGGTGATCTCGGTCGCCTGTTCGGTGTAGACCGTCCGATCGCCGGTGGTCAGATCGTAGGTACACAGGGTGTTGCCCGAGGCGTACCACAGTGTATCGTCCGAGATGCAGATCTGGGTAGCGGACAGCTCCGCCATTTTGGTGGTGTGATCGACGTAGCTTGCCCAAAGATTGCCGCCATCGTCCAAATAATAGGTCATATCGCCCCGATCCACGGCTCTTGCCGAGGTCAGCGGCTCGTCCGCAGAAGGAGCGGCGTCGGCGGAGGATTGTACGGATTCGTCATCACGGCTGCTGCAGGAGACCAGCCCTGCGGCGGTGGGGAAGAGCATTGACGCCGCTAACAGCAGTGCCAACCAACGTGTTTTCATAAAAGGTTCTCTCCGAATCATATATAATAGTATATAATAGAATGAAGAAGTTCGAACGTCCAACGGGGCATTCCCGCAAGGGAACACTCTCCTTCCTACATTATACCATTGTATTCCGCAGAATGCAACAGAAACAATTGTTAATTTTTCGCGCCGACGCTTCCAAATGTTGACAAAAGTGTGATTTGCCGAAAATTTATGCGTCCTCTCCCTGCCACGCGCGGTCATTCTTGAGCGGCGCAGACGCCCTGCGGGCTTACTCCCCAACTGAGTCATCCTGAGCGGAGCAGGAACGCCCTGCTGGTGCCCACCTTTTACGGTCATCCTGAGCGGAGCAGGAACGCCGAAGGCGTGCCTGCGTAGTCGAAGGATCTCGAAACAAGTCTGATCAGACTCCTTTGGAGATCCCGCCTTCGGCGCCCCCGCTATGGCGGGGGTTCGACTGCAGTAAGCCCGAAGGGCGTCTGCATCGCTCAAGGATGACCGATAGGGGGCTACGTTCACATTTTGTTTACAAAATATATTGCGAAACCCTATTGACAAATACGGAATCTATGCTATAATTATGATAACAGTAATCATTCCTAAAAATCATTCAAACGAAGGAATGAAATAATCAAATTTGTGAGGTAATTATTATGGCAAAGTACGTATGTCCCGTTTGCGGCTATGTTTATGAAGGTGAAAATCCCCCTGCAAAGTGCCCCATTTGCGGTAAGGATATGGTAAAGGAAGAGGCTGAGAACAAGACCTGGGCAGCCGAGCACATCGTAGGCGTAGCGCAGGGCGTACCCGAAGATATTATGGAAGATCTCCGCGCTAACTTCAACGGCGAGTGCATGGAGGTCGGTATGTATCTGGCAATGGCAAGAGTGGCACACCGCGATGGCTATCCCGAGATCGGTCTCTACTGGGAGAAGGCAGCCTATGAAGAGGCTGAGCACGCCGCAAAGTTCGCAGAACTTTTGGGCGAGGTTCTCACCGACTCCACCAAGAAGAACCTGCAGATGAGAGTAGACGCCGAGAACGGCGCGACCGCAGGCAAGACCGACCTTGCAAAGCGCGCAAAGGCACTGAATCTGGACGCTATCCACGACACCGTTCACGAGATGGCTCGCGACGAAGCCCGTCACGGCAAGGCGTTCGAGGGTCTGTTGGAGCGTTACTTCAAAGACTGATCAAATCCGAGCGATACAGTTACCCGCAGTATAAACACTGCGGGTTTGGTCGCTATGCGACGCCGCATAGCGACGCCGCATGGCGACGGCATACTACCACCGAAAAGAGGGATAAACATGAATCCGAAGGCATTATATAACATCACCTACGGCGTCTACCTGCTCTCCGCTAAGGAGAACGGTCGTGACAACGCCTGTATTATCAACACCGCCGTACAGGTGGCAAACAACCCCACCCGCATCTCCATCGCCGCCATCAAGGGCAATCTCACCCACGATATGATCGCGGAAACCGGCGTCTGCAACCTGTCCGCCATCACCACCGACGCGGACTTTTCACTCTTCCGGCATTTCGGTATGCAGTCGGGCAGAAATACGGATAAATTTTCCGATTTCACCGACGTGACGCGGAGCGAGAACGGTCTGTACTATCTTACCAAGTGGTCCAGCGCGTTTTTGTCGCTGAAGATCACCGAATCCCACGATCTGGGCAGCCATACCCTGTTTATCGGTGAAGTCGTGGACGGCGAAGTGCTGTCGCGCACCGATAATTGCACCTACGGCTATTACCAGACCGTCATCAAAGCCGCCGCGCCCAAGCCTGCATCCACTGCCAAGACCGGCTGGCGTTGCAAGGTTTGCGGTCACGTTTACGAGGGGGAAGACCTTCCCGCCGATTATATTTGCCCCCTGTGCAAGCACGGCGCCGAGGATTTTGAGAAGATCGGCGACGAGCCTGCGGCTGTTCCTGTATCTGCACCGGTTGCTCCCGCTCCTGCGGCAGGCGGCAAGAAGTACGTCTGTGCCATCTGCGGCTACGTCCACGAAGGAGACGAGGCACCCGAGAAATGTCCCATCTGTAACGCACCTGCCGACAAATTCACTCTGCAGGGTGATGACCGCACCTGGGCGGCAGAGCACGTGGTAGGAGTGGCAAACGGCGTACCCGAGGACATCATCGCTGATCTGCGCGCCAACTTCAACGCCGAGTGCATGGAAGTGGGGATGTACCTTGCCATGGCACGGGTTGCCCACCGCGAGGGCTATCCCGAGATCGGCAAGTATTGGGAGAAGGCGGCGTGGGAAGAAGCCGAGCACGCCGCAAAGTTTGCGGAGCTCCTCGGCGACATCGTTACCGACTCCACCGAACAGAACCTGCGCGTCCGCGTAGATGCCGAGTTCGGCGCCACCGCCGGCAAGTTCGACCTTGCCAAGCGCGCCAAGGCGCTGAATCTGGACGCTATCCACGACACCGTGCACGAAATGGCGCGAGACGAGGCTCGCCACGGCAAAGCGTTTGAGGGATTTCTGAAGCGGTATTTCGGGAAGTAATTGAGGAATAAAATGATCTCATAAGGGGGACTTTCTTTCGAGAAAGTCCCCCTTAAACCCCCAAAGAACTTTGAAAAAGGGGGATATTGGCGACGCCCCGCCGAACAGCTGGAATGATATGGAGGCGGTTATCAACGCCCGGGCAGCCAAGGGCTACCGTCTCCACACCATCTCCACCTCTACCGGTCACAGCACCGGTTTCGGCGGCGGCGACCGCATCTAGGCGACTACGGTGTTTGAGAAGCTGTAAGAATGCGATTGGTAAAAAGGCAACGGAGCCATCCGCTTCCTTTTGGGTTATAGATCATCACAACGTTCCTAATGTTATTATCACAAAAGAATTGTTCATACTTCCGATATGGAATTTTGTCAACACGTTTCTATGATATAATTCTAAAAAGACAAATATATCAGTGAGGCAGTGCATGAGGATATTTAGCGTGAAAAAACCGGAATATATCAACAAAACATTCAGAATGCCGTTGGAATTAATTCGTAAGCTTGAAATAATTGCGCGCGCAAACGATGTGTCTCTCAATAATTTGGTCATGCAGTGTTGTGAATACGCACTTGACAATATTGAAGTGAAAGAAGAGCATAATTTTAAGGCAACCAATGAATAAAACCGAGGCTGAGTAGCCTCGGTTTTCGCGTGTGTGATGAATGATCCGTTTTTTCTCAATACCCCAATTTCTCCTCCACCAGCACGACCTCAATATCCGCACCAATTGGCTTCTCCCACAGCACCGACAGCGATCGGCAGATGCGCTGAGGGGAGCGGCAATCGTAGCACCGATCGCCCTTCTCCGCGCAGGGGGTGCGGACGCCCAGCCGTTGTGCGTTCAGCGGGGAGGCGATATTGCGGGCGCGGTGGAGCGCGCTCTCGTAATCGGGAGCGATTTTGTTGACGCCTGTCACCAAATACACCTTCTCGTGACCGTACAGAATCGCCGCCACCCGATTGCAGGTGCCGTCGATGTTCACGATCTCCCCCGTCTCGGCAATGCCGTTGACCGAGGAGAGATAGATCGCCGCCGTGTTGGCTTTGATCCGTTGCTCCCGCTCGGTCTCGCCTGCGGGAATGCGCCAATGCCAGTAGACGTCGTTGTGCAGAGCCAGCTTTTCGAAAATTCCCATCTGATCCAGCGTTACCGAGCCGCCCATTCCCACGGTTTTGCCGTCGATGGCGGCGTCCAGATAGGCGGCCGCCTCGGCGGCGGTGGAAAAGCAGGAGACCTTGTAGCCCAGGCGGGTCAGATTAGCGGTGAGTTTGGTAAGATCCATGATCGTCCTCCGATGTCAGCGTAAGATTGTCTCCATTATACCCCACCCCGCCGATTTTGTCAATCCCGTCGGCGGGGAAATATTTTTTCGAAAAAACGCTTGACATTTCGCAAAAATCGGCAATAATAGAAGCAGAAGATTATTTTACAGGAGTCACTTATGATCTATACCGTAACTTTAAACCCTTCCATCGACTATATCCTCCGTACCCCGCCGCCGGTGGCGGGGGAAGTCAATCGCACGATGGGCGAAGAGATGCTCTACGGCGGAAAGGGCATCAACGTGTCGGTGATCCTCTCCCGGCTGGGTCTGCAGACGGTGGCAATGGGCTTCGTGGCGGGCTTTACCGGCGACGCCCTGACCGAGATGGTACGAGAGGCGGGGGTGGACAGCGATCTGATCCCGCTGAAGGAGGGGAACACCCGCATCAACGTGAAGCTGTGGGGGAGTGACGGTGCCATTACCGAGGTCAACGCCCGCGGCCCCGTGGTGGACGACGAGGCGATGGAGACCTTCTACCGCAAGATCTCCCGACTGACCGAGGAGGATACACTGGTGTTGGCGGGCAGCGTGCCCGACTCGCTCCCGCGGGACGTCTACCGTCAGATTCTCGAGCGCATCCACGGGCACGGCGTGCGGACGGTAGTAGATGCGACCGGCGATCTCTTACTGAACGTGCTGGCGTACCGTCCCTTCCTCATCAAACCCAACCGCGCCGAGCTGGAGGAGGTGGTGGGCAGACCGCTCCCCGACGATGCCGCCATCGAAGCGGCGGCAAGAGAACTGCAGGGAAGGGGCGCGCGGAACGTCCTGGTCTCCCTGGGCGGCGACGGCGCGCTGCTTCTGGACGAGGACGGAGCCGTCCACCGTGCCGCGGCGATGTGCAGGAAGGCGGTCTACACCGTGGGCGCGGGCGACTCTATGGTGGCGGGCTTCCTCGCCGGCGTGGACAGCGGGAAGGGTTACGAATACGCCCTGCGACTGGGCACAGCCTGCGGAAGTGCTACGGCAGGCGCAGAGGGACTGGCGACACGGGATGCGATAGAGGAGTTGCTTCAGGAACCTTTCTGAAGAAAGGTTCCCTAAAACCCTCCAAAGACTTCTATAAAAAGGCGGCAAATACTTGCCGCCTTGAGCTTGTCGAAAAAATATGTCATCAGTATCGAGAGGGGGAGGCAGTTGCTTCGCAACTGCCTCCCCCTCTCGGATTTTGAAACGCTGAAGACGGCATTTCGCCGTCTTTTTGCGATTATTGGGATACGGTGAACAGCGAGTAGAAGTAGCCTTTTTGCTCCATCAGCTCATCAAAAGTGCCCGATTCGACGACCGATCCGTTTTTGAGCGTTAAAATGCCGTCGTACCGCTTCAAAAGCGCTTCGTCCAACGAGTGGGTGACCACGATTCGGGTGATCCCGTCCAGATCGAGTATGGCGGTGGATACCTGATAGGCAGTCTCGGCATCCAGCGAGGCGGTGGCTTCGTCCACCAGCAGGATCTTGGATTCTTTCAGCAAACTGCGGGCGATGGAGATCCGTTGCTTCTCGCCGCCCGAGAGATTGCACCCGTTTTCGCCGCACAGATAATCTGCGCCCCGTTGTCGGATCAGCGAAGAGAGCCCCGACAGACGGATCGCCTCGTCTACGCGGTCGTCCGGGAAATGGCGGAACATCGTAATGTTTTCACGGATGGAAGCGTTAAACACGAACACGTTTTGCTGAACGATTCCCGTGGCGTCGTAAAGACTGTCGCAGGAGACGTCCCGAAGCTCGGTGTCCCCCAGTAATATCTTGCCGGTATAGCCGTTGTGCCCTGCCATCAGGAGGTTCAGCAGAGTGGACTTGCCGGAGCCCGATCCGCCCACGACGGCGTATTTTTTACCCGCTTCAAATTCTGCGGAGACCGAATGGAGGACTTCCTTTTCGCCGTCGTAAGAAAACGATACGTTTTGCAAGACGACGTCCTTTTCCGGGCAAACGGAGCACTTGCCGTCCTCTTCCCGCACGTTTTCGGAAAGCGCGGCGGCTATTTTGTCGATCAGAGCGTTGGCGGCTTTATACTGTGCCCAATAACCGGGAATGGATGCGATGGGATTGATGACGAAATTCATCAGATTGACGAAGGCGATCACAACGCCGCCCGAAACGCCCATCCCGTTGACAGCCATGTAGGTACCCACGATGAAAACGCCCACCTGTGCGATACATCCCGATACGTTGCCCAGCCCCGCTACCAGCAGTTGCATTTTGCGACGCATACCGTCGGCGGCAGAAACCTCTGCGATCCGTCGGGCGAACAGATTGCACGTCTCCTGCTCGGCACGGAAGGATTTGACTACCGAAAATCCGTTCAGGCAATCGCCGAGGGTTGCCATGTACGCTTCGTTTCGGTCGGACAATGCCCGTTCCGCCCGAGCGACCCGTCCGCCGGCAAGCAATGAGGCGAGCATAGGCAGGAGCGTCAGACCCGCACCGATGGCGGTCAGTAAAGGGCTGTAATACAGCATTAGTCCCAGCGCGCCCGCAAAAACGATCAGATTTTCCGCTATCGCAATGAGATTGGACAGATAGCCGTTTTCGATGGTAGCGGCGTCGTTGCTGAGCGCGGAGCTGTAGGTGGCGGTGCTTTCTTTGGAAAATGCCGAAATATTCTTTCGGGACAGCGTCGTAAATACCGCATTTTTATACTGTCCGATGGCTTTGGTGATAAAGCGCGGGGTGGAATGGTAGGCGAGAAAATAGCCCAGCCCAAGGAGCGCACAGCAGAATACGGACAGCAGCACCAGCTCCCCCAGCGTCCGCGTTTGATCGGTACCCGTGGAAAAGTCGATCAATAGTTGCATGATCCACGAGATCATGATCGAAGATGCACTCATCAGTATAGCGGAGAACAGCGCGATCACAAACGTCCCTTTGTTTCCCCGATAGAACTCCCGCGTATAGCGTTTCCGCCGCTTTTTCAGTTGTTTTTCGTCCATTGTTTGAAATCTCCTTGCATAATAGTGAGTGTCCCTATTATACAAGACGCCATTGGCACTGTCAATCGGTTTTCGGTGACAGGAAGACGCAGGACGGTGAGCGGTAGAATTAGGCGGCTATGCGGCGATCAGACCTTTCCCTCGATCTCCACCCGCAGTCTTGCAATGATCTTTTTTTCCAGCCGTGATATGTAGGATTGGGAAATTCCCAGCCGGGCGGCGACCTCCTTTTGGGTCAGCTCTCTGCCGCCGCGGAGTCCGAAACGCAGTTCGATGATCTCCCGCTCCCGGGGCGAGAGATGGGAGAGGGCAATGTAAATGGTGCGGCGATCCTCCTCGTACTCGATGGCGCGGCTCACCGAATCCTCTTCGTCCGAGAGGACGTCGGAGAGCAGCAGCTCGTTGCCGTCCCAGTCGATATGAAGCGGCTCGTCGATGGACAGCTCTTTCTGTCCCGAGGTCTTGCGCAGATACATCAGGATCTCGTTCTCGATACAGCGGGAAGCGTAGGTCGCCAGCTTGATCTGCCGATCGGTGCGGAAGGTGTTCACCGCCTTGATCAGCCCGATGGTGCCGATGGAGATCAGATCCTCGATTCCCACCCCCGTGTTCTCAAACTTTTTGGCGATAAACACCACCAGCCGCAGGTTTCGCTCGATCAGTCGATCCCGCGCCTCGGGGGAATCGGGTAGCCTTTCCAAAAGCTCGGCTTCCTCCTCGGGAGAGAGCGGATGGGGAAGACTTTCGGTTCCACCGATGTAGTGGAGAAGGTTTTTGCGCGAGAAAAAGAGCAGTAAACGGGCGAAAATGCGGGAAATCAGCTTTGTGAGCATTTATGTACACCTCGGTTTCGATAATCGGGATCAGATCAGCGTTGCGGGAACGATGGCGTCGGCTTTGTGCTCTCCCTCGGGCAGGGGCGCCACGGCAACGCAGGCGGCACGGACTTTTCCGCCCACCCGTACTACCTTCGGCAGATAGCCGTAAAGGATGCCCTCCCCCGCCGCAGTGGAGTAGGGGATCAGCCGCAGGCGCGGGGTCAGCGACGGCGCAGAGCCGTCCCGCAAAAAGGCAAGCTCGGCGGGCAAAAACGCCGCGACAGAGCGATCTACCAGGATCACCGAATGTCCCGACAGGGGCTCCACCAGAAGATTGCCGCTGTCCACCAACCCACTCAGCGCGATCAGCGCGTCGGCACTCTCCCCCACCTCCACCGTGACGGTTTTGGGAAGTTTTTTGCGCACCCGAAGCAGTAGGCTGACCACCGCGCCCACCATCAGTGCCAGCAGGAGCAATCCCCAAAAAGGGAGGTCGGCGGGGAGGGTTTCCACCTGTCCGCCGATGACTGCCTCCCGCTCTGCCCAGCGTGCCACCAGATAGCTGACGGCGGTCGCCGCGCCGCCCAAAAGGAAAGAGATCGCCCAAAAGGCGATCAGGGGACGCAGGAGCTCCCGCCATTCCCTCGGTCTGCCGAAAGCCACGAGCATCAGCAAAAAAGGAACTGCCAACGCGGTAAAGGTAGAGAGAATATTGCCGTCGGGGAGGAGGAGGGATGCCAGCGCATAGCCCGCCCCCAGCGCGGCGGCGAGGCTGACCCGCAGCGGACGGACGGGCAGCTTGACTGCCTTTGCGGTCAGATAGAGCGCCAGCCAGTCCATGGTGAAATTGATTGCCAGATAAACGTCCCCGTACACGACCTGCTCCATCCTCGTCCCTCCCTCGGTTTCACTGACTCCATTATACGCGGGAGGGAGCGGGAAATATGTCGGCATTGGGAGCGAAATCGAAAAAAGAACCCGCACCGAGAGAAGCACTGCTCTCGGTGCGGGTTATGCGTTTGTAGGGAACGGTCTTGACCGTTCCGCTCCTATCGATTTATACTCACCAACGGAAGGAGAATGTCTTGCAACCGGGAGATGCCGCTGCTTGGCAACATTGCTCCCGCAAACGGAACGGTCAAGACCGTTCCCTACAACATTGTTTATAAAAAGCCCATGGCTCTCGCAGACGCTTCGCTTACTGCGAGAGCTCCCGCGAAGCGGGTGAGGGAGCCTTTGAGTTGGCAAAAGACTTTTTTACAGCCCCGATAAGTAATTTCAGCATCACAGCCGATCTCTATTTCAACCATTGGTTTAATTGATTAGATATTTATCTAAACACTATTGACAAAAGTAATTCGATGTGTATAATGAAAACAGAGGAACCGCAAATCATCAATGCCGAAAGGATGAATGACTATGACCAAACGAGAACTGATGCAAGCACTGGACTCCATCGTGGACGGAAAACGGTGTGCGTGCGAGACGAGACTGGAAACCCTTCCGAAGGATTCCAACACCGAGCGAAAAGCGCTACTGATGCAGAAAAATCTGTATGGAATCGCCAAAACCGCAGTTGCATTTGCAGGAGCGGGGGAAGAATTTCCCCGTCCCTTTATCGGTCAAACCACGAATCTTTTGAAAGAAGCAGATGATCTTCGCGTGATCTTGCAGAATGCCGAAGGAGAGGAACAGCGTGTTCTTGCGGTGTATCTCCACAATATGTTGTTTCTCCGCCAAAACTTCCTTCGTCGCTATCAGCAGGAGGCAGAGACGGCAACCGATCCGCGCAGACAGTTCGAGGCAAGGCTTAAATGTGCCACCGTGAAGGATCTGATGTGCGCCTACAAGTCCGCGTTTGAAAAAATGGGCGGAAGAAAGGATTTGGTGATCTGATGGAGAATGCCGTTGCTATTCTGAAATGTCTGGCAGATCAGTCGCGGATCGCCATTCTGAATATTCTCGCCCGTGGGGACAGCTACGTGGAGTTAATCGCTTCTAAGCTGGAGCTGACGCCCGCTACCGTTTGCTATCATCTGAAGAAGCTGGAGGCGGCGGGACTGGTCAGATGCAGTCGAACCCAGTTTTATATGATCTATTCCCTGAACAGAGAGCTGTTTGATGCGCCGCTCTCCGCCCTGCTCTTTACTGGGGACGAGACCGTCGATCGGGAGGCGGCGTATCGGCAGAAGGTGCTGGACAGCTTTTTAGTAAACGGACGGCTGCTCTCTCTTCCCGCCCAGCAAAAGAAACGGGAGATCGTGCTGGAGAAGCTGGCAGAACGCTTTGATCCGGACCGCACCTACACCGAGCGGGAGATGAACGCCGTTATTTTGGAGTATTACGACGATTTTTGTACCGTTCGCCGTGAAATGGTGGGATTGGGGCTGATGGAAAGGGATCACGGGATCTATCGCCGCGTTCGGAAGGAGTAATCGATGCAGATCGGACGAAATATCGCGTTTTACCGTCGGCGCGCAGGTCTGACACAAACCGAACTGTCCCGTCGTTTGGGCGTGACTCCCCAAGCGGTATCTAAGTGGGAGCGGGAGCTTTGTTGCCCCGACATTTTATTTCTGCCGGCGTTGGCGAGAAACCTTAAAGTTACGGTAGACCAGCTTCTCTCGGTGCGAGTTGTTTGTAGGGAACGGTCTTGACCGTTCCGCTCTTATCGATTTATGCTCATATGCGGGAGGAGAATGTCTTGCAACAGAGATAATACTGATTTGCAACATTGCTCCCGCAAACGGAACGGTCAAGACCGTTCCCTACGAACGTGGGGGTCAAGAAGGGGTTTCCTGAGTGAAATATTCCATTGCTTCTCTGTACCCGTCAAAGCCCTTGCCGCAGATGGTCTTTTTTGCCACCAGCGAGACGTAGGAGAACTGTCGGAACGCCTCGCGGGTGGAAATGTCGGACAGATGTACTTCCACGGTGGGGATCGCCACCGCCTTCAGCGCGTCCAGGATGGCGACGCTGGTGTGAGTGTAGGCGGCGGGATTGATGACGATGCCGTCGAATTTACCGTACGCCCACTGAATTTCGTCCACGATCACACCCTCGTGATTGGATTGGAAGATCTCGATCTCGTGACCGAGCTCCTTTGCCCAAATCTTCAGTTTTTCACAAAGGGCTGCGTAGCTTTGCGAGCCGTAAATAGCAGGCTCTCGAAGTCCCAGCAGGTTCAGATTGGGGCCGTTGATAATCAGCAGTTTCATATTTCCTCCGATTGATTGGATTTTTCTCCGATTGACGCCAGAATCTCATCGGCGACCCGGGGAGAGGAGACGAACGCGATCTCCCGGTCGCAGAGCCCTCGATAGAGGGGAAGTCTGGCGGCAAGCAGATCGGACAGCCGATTCTGCTGAGAGATGGGGCGTCCGTCGGTGACAAGCTCCTCTAAGGGGCGGTTGATGAAAATGACGAGGCTGTTCTGGCGAATGAGATCGTGGTTGCGCTCACGGGTGACGATGCCGCCACCGGTGGCGATGATCTGCCCCGAGCCCTTGCAAACGTCGGCGGCGACCGCCGTTTCGATGGCGCGGAAGGCTTCCTCGCCATCCTCGGCGAAGATCTCGGGAATGGATTTTCCCGCCCGCTCCACGATCAGCGCGTCGGTGTCCACTAAGGGGCGTCCCGTGCGCTCGGCGAGGATGCGTCCCACGGTGGATTTGCCGCAGGAAGGCATTCCGATCAGCAGGATGTTCTTGGTCTCGACTTCGATGGCATCGGTGATGGCATCAATATCGGTATCGGGATAATCAACGGTGATCTCGTCGCTGTCGGCATTGCCGAAAAAGAGGAGATGCGCCAGCTTCGCCTGCGCTACCAGCATGGACAGCCCGCCTACGTGGGGAATGCCCAGCCGCCGGGCGTCCAGCAGAAGTTTGGTGAATGCAGGGTTGTAGATCAGGTCGGCGACGCCTTGAAGTGCGGGAAAATCTGCGAGATTCACGGGCGCGACTCCGTTTTTCGGATACATCCCCACGGGTGTGGTGTTGACGATCACTTCCGCGTCTGCGTGGAGGTGGAGATTGTCGTAATTGTGTTCGCCACCACGGGAGATGACGATCACTTCCCGCGCGCCCAGCCGTCGCAGGACATACTGCGCCATCACCGACGAGCCGCCGCTGCCCAGCACGAGACATTTCTCGCCCCGCGGGTCGATCCCGCCTTTTTTCAGCATATATTCGAAGCCGTAAGCGTCGGTGTTGTAGCCCGAAATGCTGCCGTCCGTCGCTTTTACCACGGTGTTGACGCTGCCGATCGCCTGGGCGCGGGGGGAGACCCGATCGCAGGCTGCCAGCGCGTCTTTTTTATAAGGAATGGTGACGTTGATGGCGGAAAACTCCCGCTTTTGGAAGAAATCCGCTACCGCCTCGTGAGGCAGCTCTGTGAGCTGATAAGCGGGATTGCCCAGCTCCCGATGAATTTGCGGAGAAAAGCTGTGAGAGAGCTTCTCACCCAGTAGTCCGTAGGTCATAAAATGTTTGTCAGAACCTTTTTGAAGAAAAGCAGTAATTCGGCAACGCCGAATTACGTGGGAGTTCGTTGCAGTCGCTCAGCAACTGCAACGAACGTCTGGTTCCGACACCTCCAAAAACTTTTGTTGAGCGCGGCAACTACTTGCCGCGCAGGGAATGGTGCCCATTTGGTAGGGGACGGCGCCCTCGACGTCCCGTAGCTACGATTATCGCAGATTATATCACTTCTGAATACGTTCCCAAATACCGGAACTTCTCGCACGCCTGCTCAAGATCGCAGAGCATTCGCGAGAATTCTGGAGAGTGTACCGATTCCTCGATGTCGAAGTAGAACATCACCTCAAAATCCCGTCCGGGGATAGGACGGCTCTCCAGCTTGGTCAGGTTCGCGCCGATGGCGTTGAGCAGGGAAAGGATGCGGAAGAGGGAGCCGGGCTCGTTAGAGACCTCCAGCATCAGACTGGTACGGTCAGCGCCTGCGTAGATCTCGGGCTCCTTGGCGATGCAGATGAAGCGGGTGTAGTTGGCGTCGCTGTTTTGGGCGACCTCGATCAGCGGTTCCAGACCGTAGAGCCGTGCGCACAAACGGCTGGACAGGGCGGCTTTGGTGCGGTCGCCGCTCTCGGCGACCATCTTTGCCGCTACGGCGGTGTTCAGACAGGCGGTCGCGTGGACGTTTTCCAGCGATGCCAAGAGATCGCTGCACTGCTGGATCGCCTGCTCGTGGGAGTAGATCTCGCGGATGTCCTCCAGCTTTGCGCCGGGGAGCGCCAGCAGATTGTGATCCACCTTCACCCGCACCGAGCGGACGATGCTGACGTTATGCTTTGCCAGCAGATCGTAAATGCGATTCACCGAGCCTGCGGTGGAGTTCTCGATAGGGAGAATGCCGTACTCGGTCATGCCGCCCGCAACGGCGCGGAACACGCCGTCCCAATCGCTGTGGTAGACGATCTCGGGGGCGCGGAAGAGCTTTTCGGCGGCGGCTTGGGAGTAGGCGCCCTCACAGCCTTGACAGGAAACGGTGGCGCGCTTGGGGAAGACCTTGGGCGTGGACGCCGCCAGCGCGGTGATCTCGCGGGCAAGGGGCGTCACCTCTCCGATGACCTCGTTCTGATACGCCTTGGACACGTCCATCAGCGTTTGATAGAGGGTGCGGGCGTAGGCTTCGAACTGCTCCCCGGTGAGGTTCGACACCTTTTGCAGGACCGCCCGCTCTCGGGAAGCGTCCAGCACGGGCAGATCGTGGGCTTTTTTGTACTCGGCAATGCCCAGTGCCGTGTTCATTCGCTTCACGAAGAGCTTGCAGATCTCCTCGTCGATTTGGTTAATGTCGTTGCGAAGCTCGGTAATATCCATAGTAACCTCGATTGGTGTAAAATTTATACCGAGAGGGGGAAGAAACCATCTCAGACGCCGAATGTTTCATGTAGTTCGCCTTTGGCGAACTACTAGAGTTCCGCTATGCGGAACTCTGTTCCCCCTCTCGGGCTCTCCCTCTTCTTCCTTGGCTGGCGCCGTTCGAAATTGATACTGAATCGATGGACTATGCCCAACAAGTACTTATTGGGCATTTTACAAAAGTTCTTTGCCCCGCTTTCTTTCAAGAAAGCGGGTTGCCGGAGGCATCAAGCCTCCAAAATCATATCCAGCAGTACCGTTGCTGCGACCGCTTCCACTACGGGGACGGCGCGGGGGACGATACAGGGGTCGTGTCTGCCCTCGATAACGAGGGGAGTGTCGCATCCGCCCGAGAGGGAGACGGTTTGTTGCTCTCTGAAAATGGAGGGGGTGGGCTTGAACGCCACACGGAAGAGAACGGGCGCGCCGCTGGTGATGCCTCCCAAAATGCCGCCCGCGCGGTTGGTGCGGGTCTTGACAGCCGTGCCGTCCATATAGTAGCCGTCGTTGTTCTCGGAGCCCCGCAGACGGGATGCCCCAAAGCCTGCGCCAAATTCCACGCCCTTCACGGCGGGGATCCCGAAAAGCACCTGTGCGAGACGGTTTTCCACTCCGTCAAACATCGGCGAGCCGATGCCTGCGGGCAGTCCGATTGCGGCGCATTCCACGATGCCGCCAATGCTGTCGCAGTCCTTGCGGCATTCCTCGATGAGGGCAAGCATTTTCTCACCTGCATCTTCACTGAGAACGGGGAAGCCCGATGCGGTCTTGTGCAACAGCTCGGGGGAGTCGATCAGCTCGCTGTAAGGGACGTCCTGCACGTCGCCCACCGAGTAGATGTGCGCGCCGACGGTAATTCCCCGACGGGCGAGGATCTGCAGGCAGATGCCGCCCGCAACGCAGAGGGGCGCGGTGAGTCTGCCCGAGAAGTGACCGCCGCCCCGCACGTCCTGATAGCCGCCGTAACGCACCTCGGCGGTATAGTCGGCGTGTCCCGGACGGGGACAGTCCTTGAGTTTTGCGTAATCGGAGGAGCGGGTGTTGGTGTTGCGGATGATCGCCGTCAGCGGCGCGCCGCAGGTGACCAGCATCCCATCCTCCCGCTCCAGCACGCCCGAGAGAAACTCGGGAAGATCCGGCTCTCGGCGGGTGGTGCTGTAGGCGCCCTGACCGGGTGCGCGGCGTGCCGTAAATGCCCGCAGAGCGGCGGGATCGATGACCTCGCCTGCGGGAAGCCCGTCCACCGTCACGCCGATGGCGTCGGAGTGGGACTGCCCGAAGACGGAAACTTTGATCTTATGACCGAAAATGGATGACATGATTGTCCTCCTGTTGAGAATTTATCGGATTTGTTTATACTTCCTCGGCGATCCCGCCAAGGGAGCGATAGCGCTCGTAGAAATCGGGGTAGGATTTGCGTACTGCTTCAGCCGTTTCGATGACGAGAGCGTCGTTTTCGGCATCACCTACGGCTGCAGAAGCGAAGATCGCGGCAGCCATAGCGATGCGGTGGTCGTTGAAGGAGCTGAGCGTGGGAGCGGAGATAGCGGGCAGCCCACCGTCCGAGCCGCCGCCGAGGATGGTCAGCGTGTTCTCGTCGGCAAAAGCGGATACGCCAAACGCGCCCAGCAGGAAGAGGACGGTAGCAACGCGGTCGCTTTCCTTGATGCGAAGCCGCGCGATGTTGCGGATCACCGTCTCGCCGCTTGCGAAGGCGGCGGCAACCGACAGGATGGGCACCAGATCGGGGATGTCGGCGGCGTCGATCAGGGTGCCCTGCATCGGGGCGGAGGTGACGGTGTAGGCTTCGCCGTTCTGCTCCACCTTGGCACCGAACTGCTTCAGCAGAGGGACGATAGTTTTATCTCCTTGCAGTGAGTCTGCCCGAAGCCCGGTGACGGTGAGGGGAGAGATCTTTTCCCCCGGTAATGCCCCCGCCACCAACCAAAACGCGGCGTTGGACCAATCGCCCTCCACCGACAGCGTCTCGGGGGAGCGATACCGCTCGGTGCCATCGAATTTCCAGCCGTTTTCCGTCCTTTCGGGGACGATCCCAAAGGCGGCAAGGGCTTCCAGCGTCAGATCAATATACCGTGCGCTCTCCAGCTTGCCCGTGACCGCGATCTCGGCGGGCGCTTGCAGGAGCGGCAGGGCGAACAGCAGTCCGCTGATAAACTGGGAGGACACGCCACCGTCGATGGTAAACACGCCTGCGTCCAGCTTACCGCCAACCGTCAGCGGCATTTTTCCGTTCTCGGACAGGATCGCGCCGTGAGCGACCAGCTCCTCATAAAGGGGAGACAGCGGGCGGCTGGGCAGTCTGCCGTGACCGATCAGCGTGCAGTCTGCGCCCAGCGCGCAGACTACGGGGAGCAAAAAGCGCAGGGTAGAGCCGCTCTCGCCGCAGTCCAGCGCAGCACCTTTGGAAGTACTGCCTGCCGAGATGGGCGTGACCAGCAGCAGATCTACCTCCCGACGGATGTCGGCGCCCAGCGCAGAGAGGCAGGCGACGGTGGCTTCGATGTCGGCGTTGGTGCCACTGCATCGGATGGCGCAGGGACGGTCGCCCAGAGCGGCGCAGATCAGCAGTCGGTGTGCCGCTGATTTGGAAACGGGTGCAGGCACGCACCCGCTAAGGGTTTGCGGTGTAATTTTAATTTGCATAGGTTTTTCTTAGAGAACCTTTTTGAAAAAAAGGTTCCCTAAAACCCTCCAAAAACTTTTCTTAATAGCGAAATTGCGATGCAATTTCGCGGGGATTATTGCCAAACTCGTAGGGGCGATTCACGAATCGCCCGCCAAAGGTTATTTGAAAAACAGAAATATGTGTGAATTCATTGCTTTCGGGCGATTCGTGAATCGCCCCTACGGAGATATCGACTGATTTACTCTCCTATAACTACCAACAGAGATAGATTCCCCTCTGTAAACCGAAATTGCTCGCCCGCTCCTTTGGCGCCGCTCAACACGTCCAGCAAAAGGGAAAGGATTTGCAAAATCTGCTCCTTCGTCACGGGGATCACCTTCCCCATAAAGGAAAGGACGTACCCGTTGCCGTCTTTTTTCAGCTTGCCCGCAATAGGCAGAGTGACATCCTTTAAGAGAACGGTGTCGATCTTGCCAAACCGCAGATTTTCCAGCGCGATCAGTGCATAAGCGACCTTTTTGCGCTCCATTTCTACGGTAACGTGGTGTTTTCCGTCTGCCGTACGGTAGTTTGTGCGGACGGTAATTGTATCGATTGCCGCCATCACAGCACCTTTTTCAAGAGAGGAAGCAGATCCGCGCAGGGCATCTTGTACAGGACGCACCGCCCGATCGTCTCGGGCAGAACCAGCGAAATGTTATCGCCCGCCCGCTTTTTGTCGGACAGCGCGGCACTATACAGCGCCTCGGCGGAGTAGGGGCAGGACAGATCAAAGCCGTAATCGGTAAGGATCTTCACGATCTCGTCCACCACGGTCTGTCCGCACAGACCCAGCTCCACCGCCAACTTTGCGGCGATCACCGATCCCTTCGCCACGGCAGATCCGTGGGTGACGGTGAAATTCGACTCCTTCTCGATGCCGTGCCCCAGCGTGTGACCGAAGTTTAAGAGTCCTCTGAGCCCGCGATCGAACTCGTCCTCGTTCACCACGTCGCGCTTGATTTCCACACAGCGGGCGATGGCGGCATCCAGTAGATCGCTCTCGACGGTCTCGGCGGAGTTGATGGGCGTCTTCAGTCGCTCAAAGAACGCACCGTCCAGGATTACGCCGTATTTGATGACCTCTGCACAGCCGTCCCGGAAGGTGTCCTCCGGCAGAGTGAGCAGGGTATCGGGATCGCAGATCACCAGCGAGGGCTGCCAGAATGCACCCACCAGATTTTTACCTGCGGGAATGTCCACGGCGGTCTTTCCGCCCACCGAGGAGTCCACGGCGGCAAGGAGGGTAGTGGGGATCTGCACGAAGGGTACGCCTCTCAGGTACAGCGCGGCGGCAAGACCGCACAGGTCGCCCACTACGCCTCCGCCCAGTGCCACCAGCGCGTCGGTGCGGGTGAGGTGGTTTTCCGCGAGAAACGAGAGAAAAGCGAAGAGATTTTCGGGATTCTTCGACTCTTCCCCATGGGGGATGGTAAATTTGACGGCATCGTAGCCTGCTTCGGCAAGGGAAGCGATCAACGCCTCGCCGTAGAGGGCGTCCACGGTGTCGTCGGTGAGAATACCCAGACGGCAGTCACCGAGGATGGGGCGGATCCGCTCGCCCGCGCGGGCAAGAGCGCCGCGTTCAATCACCACGTCGTAAGGACGGGATGCGGTTACGGGAATAATCATTCTATTTTTGGAACCTTTTTGAAAAAAGGTTCCAAACCTCCAAAAACTTTTGTGGGGCAAAATTGCGATGCAATTTTACGGGGGATAATTATATTTTTCTTTTGCAGCCGTCGAGTATTCGACGGCTTTTTCAGAAGTTCTTTGTCCCATTTTCTTTCAAGAAAGTGGGTGGGGTGTGAGGCAACGCCCCACATTAGCTGTCCGACAGCTCTTTGGCAATCCGACCTTCTCTGAGCAGAGCTTCCAACTTTTCCGCATCGTTTGCCCGAATCGCGTCGGCGTAGGCTTGCAGATTTTTCGCCACCAGCTCGATCTCGTCGGCGAGGTAGTCGCCGTTTTCCAGAAACAGTTCGGTCCACATCCGCTCGTTGAGCCACGCCACGCGGGTGAGATCCCGGAAGGAGCCTGCGGAATAGCCCTTGTGTTCCTGTGCCGAGGGCGATTTGATGTAGGCGTTGGACACCACGTGTGCCAGCTGAGAGGTGTAGGCGATCATGCGATCGTGATTCTCGGCGGTGGTAACGGCGATCTTCTTCAGCCCCAGCGGAGTGAGCAGCTGTTTCACCCGATCCAAGAGGGCGATGTCATCGAACACCGGCGGCACGAGGATCATGGAAGCGTTATTGAACATGGTGGCGCGGGAGTATTTGTAGCCCGAAAAGTGCGTACCCGCCATGGGATGCCCGCCCACGAAGGTGAAGCCGTACTCTTTAGCCAGTGCAAATCCCACCTCGCAGATCTTCCGCTTGGTGCCGCAAGCGTCGGTGACGACGCCGTTTTTGTTAAAATAGGGCGCGTTATCCTTCAGATACTGAATGGATGCGTCGGGATAGAGGGAAACGTGCACGATGTCGCACAGAGGGAGCGTGGTCTCGTCCAGCACCCCGTCTGCCGTCCCCGACAGAACGGCATAGTCCACGGTGGAGCGGGTGCGGTTGCAAACGTAAACCTCCCAGCCCGCCGCCTTATAAGCTTTCGCCAGTGAGCCTCCGATGAGACCCAGTCCAACAATTCCTGCTTTCATTTTTCTTGGAGGACTTTTTGAAAAAAGTCCTCCAAACCTCCCAAAAACTTTTATTGGGCAAAATTGCTGCGCAATTTTGCGGGTGTTTATTATTTGTGGTAGGGGAGGGGCTTGCTCCTCCCGTTTGTATATCTTCTTCCCAAGCCGACAAGAAATTGTCGGCTTTTATAGAAGTTCTTTGCGTCGCTCAGAGTTTGCCGCAGGCAAACTCCACGTAATTCTGATTTGCTTATTTAAAATTCTTCTCAATAAAGCGACCGGGATCCAAGGGCAGCGCCCTTGGCAGGGGGCGGGGCAGCGCCTCGCATTAAAGCGCCGTCCGTACCGTTGCCACGGCTTTGGCGATCTCGGCGAACTGATCGGGGGTCACCGACTGCGCACCGTCGCAGAGGGCGTGCATGGGGTCGTTGTGCACCTCGATCATCAGACCGTTGGCACCTGCAGCGGCGGCTGCCAGCGCCATGGGGCGAACCAGCCGTGCCGCGCCGGTGGCGTGGGAGGGATCCACCACCACGGGCAGGTGGGAGAGTTCCTTCAGGAGAGGAACTGCGGCAAGATCCAACACGTTACGGGTGTAGGGATCGAAGCTGCGGATACCCCGCTCGCAGAGGATCACCTGCTCGTTGCCGCCTGCCATGATGTATTCGGCGCTCATCAGCATTTCCTTGAGGGTAGCGGACATACCGCGCTTGAGCAGGATGGGCTTGTTGCAACGTCCCAACTGCTTGAGCAGCTCAAAGTTTTGCATATTTCGCGCGCCTACCTGAATGACGTCCACGTCAGCGAACAGGTCGATGTGCGAGATGGACATGATCTCGGTGACGATGGGCAGACCGGTTGCCGCTTTCGCCTTCAAGAGCAGCTCAATGCCCTCGGCACCCATGCCCTGGAAATCGTAGGGGGAGGTGCGGGGCTTGAAGGCGCCGCCGCGCAGGAAGGTAGCGCCTGCCGCCTTCACTGCTTTTGCGACGGTGCAGATCTGCTCCTCGCTCTCCACCGAGCAGGGACCCGCGATCAGCCCGAAGTTACTGCCGCCGATTTTGGCAGTGTCGGTTACGGAAATCACCGTGTCCTCGGGATGGAACTTGCGGTTTGCGCTCTTGAAGGGCTCGGAAATGCGGGTCACCTGATCCACGATCTCCAGACCCGACAGCAGATCCATGTCGATCTTGGAGGTGTCGCCGATCAGCCCCAGTACGGTCTTATATTCGCCCTCGGAGACGTGGACGGACAGTCCCTGTGCCGAGAGCCATTTAATGAGATTTTCCTTTTGTGCGGCGGTCGTGCCGCTCTTGAGTACAGCGATCATGATAAAAATCCTCTTTTCGTTGGATAATCGGGAAATAAGAATAAAAAATCCGCAGACCGGCTGCGGAGAATTGTAACAAACAGGG
Organism: Clostridia bacterium; assembly: GCA_017451585.1. Classification (GTDB taxonomy): domain Bacteria; phylum Bacillota; class Clostridia; order Oscillospirales; family CAG-272; genus CAKSQF01. The sequence continues at coordinate 9,163 of JAFTOC010000002.1, read as the reverse complement.
TACAATCGTTTGCCGTGCAGCACAAAAAACTTTTATTCCAAGCCGAAATAAAAGAATCCGTAATAATATGCTGCAAAGCGGGCAGTATTCATGTTCTTTCCCTCTGAATTTATACGAATATACTTTATTGTAGCACAGTAAAACCGCATTGTCAAGGGCTTTGCAAAAAAAATACGGCACACCGCCGTAAAAAAATGATCGGTATGCGGCAGATCGGACGAAAGTTTCGAAAAGTTTTCGATTTCGTATTGATTTCTTCAAATCTATGCGATATAATGTACATAAATCATGTAAGCGGTATTCCTTACCGACGGACAGACCTTTTAAGGAGGAAATACTATGCCCGGACCCAATAACGTATATAAGCCCAAGATGGCAGGCTTTCTGATCGCGGCCATCGCTTTGGTGATGGTGGTGATCCTGATCCTGATCTCTACCATCCTCATCGTAGCCTCCGGCACGGAGGCAGGCGCGACCACCGTGGAGACCACGCATATCAATCCCTATTATACCACCCCCGCTCAGTCCGGGAGCAACACCCCGGCAGGCACGCCCCCTTCCGGTAATACTGCAGGCACCACCGTTCCCGATCCCGGCACTACTACCGCGCCCGTGAATCCGGGAACCGACCCGAACATCGATCCTTCTGACGTAACTACGCTGGAAATGCCCGTATCCAAGGTCGGAGAAGGTGCGCTGATCCTCATCGACAAGAGCCATTTTTACACGAAGGATGGGCTGGTAGCGCGCAAGGACATGAACAGCACCACTGCGGGTATCCTGGGATTTGAGTGGGTCAGAGCCAGCGAATATTACAAGATCCCCAACAACTCTCTGTATCTGGACGCCGCTACGCTGGACGCCTTCAACGATATGACGGCTGACCTGTACGAGGTTACCGGAACCGGTATTATCCAGATCCGAAACGCCTATTATTACAGTGCGGATGTGACCGCTATCACCGATCAGGATTCGCTGGAATCGGTGGAGCATTCCACCGGCTACGTCGTGGATCTGGAGATCAACAACAACGGCATCTCCCCTCTGACCAGCAATCAGTACAAAGAACAGTATTACACGTGGCTTGTGGAAAACTGCTGGAAGTACGGCTTCATCCATCTGCGTGACACCACCAAATACTCCTCCTTCCGCTACGTAGGCATCGCGCACGCGGCGGCACTCCACAAGGAGTCGGGGCTGTCGTTTGAAACCTACCTGACCTCGCTGACCGCCTACAGCTTCGATAGCCGCAAGAAGGTCGTGGACAGCGAAGGCAACGAATGGTGGATCTACTACGTGAAGGCGGAGGCGGGTGCTCAGACCGTTTACGTTCCCGTGCTGGGCGATTCCAAGCACTACCAGATCTCGGGCGACAACAAGGGCGGATTTATCGTCGCCGTCAACTCGGCACAGTTTGCACAATAAGCGGGTTCTCCCTCACCGCCGACGCGGTGAGGGAGATTTTTGAAAATTTTTCAAAAAAATATTCTGCTCTTGTAATTTTCGGGGTGTTTTTGAGGAATTAGGAGTGAAAGGAGGTTTTGTCATGACGAACAACAACCCACAAGACCGGCGGGACGCCATCGTGGAAGCCCACGCCGGAACGGTCTGGCGAATCGCGCTCTCCCGCACCCGACGGGAGGACGCGGCGGAGGAAGTCTTCCAGGAAACCTTTTTGCGGCTCTTTGAGAAGGAACGGAAATTCGACGGCGAGGAGCATCGCAAGGCTTGGCTGATCCGTACCACGCTGGTCTGCTGCAAGCGCTATCAGTCCGCCGCCTATAAACACGCTACCGTCAGCCTGGAGGAGATCAGCGGTTTGCTCTCTCTCCCCGAGGAGGACGGCGCAGTGGCGCGGGCGCTGTTTGATCTGCCCGACAAATACCGCCTGCCGCTCCAGCTGTATTATATGGAGGGAATGGAAGCCGAGGAGTGCGCGAAAGCGTTGGATCTGCGGCTGGGCACCTTCCGCGTGCGGCTGACCAGAGGCAAGAACCTGCTGAAAGAAGTATTGAAAGGAGAAGGCATCTATGTTTGACGAGAAAGATCACGACCGTAACGACGCCCTTGGACAGCGGCTCCAAAGGATCGGCGGTCAGATGAACCCCTCCCCCGAGCTGAAAAAAGCGGCAAAGACCGGCGTGCCGCTGCGGGCGACGGGAAGAAACTATACCGTCGGCACCCACGTCCGCAAATTCACCAAAGCGGTGCTGGTATATGCGGCGGGCATCTTGCTGTTTTTGGGCGCGATCCTGCTGATCCCGAGATGGTTTGGCGGAAATCAGCCGACTCCGGGTGGCTCGGTAGATCCGATTGTGACGACCGAACCGACACACGAAGAATGTGAACATGATTATGTTAACGAAATGCCGTTGGGTGGACACCCTTGTACGGATGATCTGTCTTACACCTCGCGGTGCAAGAATTGCGGACATCGTGTTCAGCACAATGTTCCCGCCCCCGGTCATAACTTCGTGGACGGCATCTGCACCCGTTGCGGAGAGGCGGAACCTGCGGATTGCGAACCCGTGCCCGACGATTTTGCATTTTCTATTACCTTTAACGTCTACGGCATTAGCTCGTACGATAGCGAGACGGGCAGATTGGTCAAGACTAACGATCCCGCGAATTCCGATTTGGAGAAGTACGCGACCACGCTGATACTCAGCGACGAGCAAATGGAGGAAATTTATCGGCTGTTGTCAGACTTGGATTTTGCATCTTATCCGACAGACTATAGTCCCACTGACGCATCGTCTAAACCGCCGGCTTACTGGGAGCTTACCGTCCAAATGGCAGGCGATTCGCACCAGGTGTGCTGCAGCTTTTTGCCTGCAGGCCCCTTTGAAGGACGGGACGAAAAAGCACAGGCGTTTATTGATACCTTTGAACGGATCTGTGAGATCATTACCTCCACTGAAGAATGGAAGTCTCTTCCCGATCCGGAAGTTTTGTATGCTTAACGGTCAGCAAATCTACGCCGTCCAATGATCCCCCGCCGAGAGGCGGGGGATCATTGCGTCATACGGTCAAGGGCTTGACTTGTCCTTTCCGAATGTGCTACAATGAAAATAAAAAAATCAAAAAAATTCTTCTCCCGTTGTAACAAAACGGGCGTTTTCAAACAGTTATAGGTGAAAGGAGGCATGACGGATGACGACACCACAAGATGATCGCGACAGAATTGTGGAACGCTATGCAGATATGGTCTGGCGAATTGCGCTTTCCCGCACCCGGAGGGAGGAAGCCGCCGAGGACGTGTTCCAGGAAGTCTTTTTGAGGCTGTTCCAGAAGGAGAGAACCTTCAACGAAGAGGAACACCGCAAGGCTTGGCTCATCCGCACCACGCTGATCTGCTGTAAGAGCTATCTCACCGCCTCATTTCGCAATGCGACCCTGAGTCTGGAGGAGGTGGGCGACTGCGTTGCCCTCCCCGAGGAGAAGTCGGCGCTGTTTGAGGCGATGCTTCGCCTGCCGGCAAAATACCGCATCCCCCTCCAGCTCTATTACATCGAAGGCATGGACGCCGACGAGTGCGCGAGCGCGTTGGGTCTGCGTCCCGGCACCTTCCGCGTGCGGCTCAGTCGCGGCAGGAAGGCGCTGAAAGAACTTTTGAAAGGAGAAGGAATTTATGTCGAATAATCAAAACCGTATCCCCGAAAACGATCCCTTGAAGGCGAAGTTTGAGGGCATTGACCGCCGGGTGCGTGCCTCTGCAGAGTTAAAGCAGGCGGCAAAGACCGGCATCCCCCTGCGGGCGGGAAAGAAGGAAGGCGCCGCCGTCCACGTCAGACGGTTTGGCAAAGCCGTGGTGGGCTACGCGCTGGCGGTAGCCGTGGTGATCGGCACGGTGCTGTTCGTGCCGAGGTTGATCGAAGGAAGTTCGCTCGCCGGGGATGATCCCTTCGCGGCAAGTCCCGCGTCGAGCGAATCCGTCACCACGCCGCTTCTGTCTACCGACAAGGCGGACGTGACCACGACCGGTCAGTGCGAATGTCCCAACGAGCTGCCGTATATCTTTGGTGAGGCTGACAGATCATTAGCCGATCTGCTGAACGGTCTGGAGGAGCTGCATAATGAGATCGATCCCGTCAGTATCCGCGCAGAGGGGCTGACGATGTGGCATGACGACAGCTGCCTGGACGGCGGTGGACTGGGCACTTGGTTTGACGGCTCGCCTATAGGCACTACGGTTGCCTGCGGCGAGAAAATCTGCGGCGGCGGAGAGCTGACTGATAGCTCCGCGCGCGTGTTCTTTAGTTTTAAGCAGAGACAGACCATGCGTGTAGAGGCGTATGTGATCAGCATAGGAGAGAGCGATCACGACAGCACGGGTAAGAAACCGATTAGTTGGCGGTTGCGAGCCACCAACGATCCCTCACTTCCCGTAGAGGAGTGGACGGTATTGGATTACGTTTACGACGGCGCTGTGCTGGAATATGAAGCAGACGATTTGCCCGAAACGCCTTCGTGGGCGTCCAGCGGCTATGCCATTGACGCGGAAGTCCAGGGCAGCTATCAGTATTATTGCTGGGAGATCCTGTATACGAACAATAACGCGATTGACATCACCGAATTTGCACTCTACGGCACCGTGGAATAATTCCCCAACCCAAACGACCCCCGAAAGAGGATTCCTCATTCGGGGGTCAACTTTATCCTTCGCCTTTCACAAACCGTCTCGCATAGCCGCATCTGCGGCAGAGCTCCTCCGCACCGCGACGGCGGGTGAAGCCGTCGTAGATGGCACGGGCGCGCGGGGACGCAAGGATCTCGCAAAGCTCGGTCTCAAACAGATTGCCCAGGGCAAGATTGCCGTCGGCGTCCAGACAGCAGGGGACTACCGTACCGTCACAGAGCACGCCGATCTGATCCCGCAGTCCGTGGCAGAAGAGCTCCGCCCCCTCGGGCAGAGCGGGCGCGGCGGGGTCGGGCCAATCGAACTGCTCGCCCCACTCCAGAAACAGTTTTTCGGCAAGGACGAAGCCGTTGCCGCGGCGCACGGGTGCCCACTGACCCGGAAAGGCGGCGTGGAGCTTTTCTAAAATCGGCGCGTTCTCGGCTTCCTCGGCAGACCCCAGATTCCACAGCCGCAGGGCGACGATGCACCCGCCCTCCGCCGCGCGTCGGGCAAAGTCGATGGCGGTGGAAAGGTAGGCGGGATCGGCAAACGCGGGGTTGGCGGCAGGCGCGTGAAGGGAAATGCTGATCTTGTGCGGGAGGGTTTTTAATAAAAGATCCCCTTTTTGAGAGAGCAGGGAACCGTTCGTAGTGAGCATAGGCAAAAAGCCCTTTGCCTTGGCGATCTCAATGAATCGGGGGAGCAGAGGATGGAGCGTCGGCTCGCCCATCAGGTGAAAATAGAGGTGACGGATGCCCGCAAGGCGATCGGTGAGCGCGTCAAACTCCGCCTCGGTCATGGTGCGGGGCGGTCGTGCGGTTTTATGGCAGAAGGTGCAGGACAGGTTGCAGACGTTGGTGATTTCAAGGTATGCTTTGCGGATCATGGCTCTCTCCGTGGGGTGGTTTGGGGATAGTATAGCATAATCGGGAGCGTTTGTCAAATGGGGGAGGCATAGGAAAAGGAGCGTCCGCAGACGCTCCTTTGGGGTTCATTCTCTTCCAACCAAATAATCCAGCGTGACTTGATAATAATCCGCCAGCTTGATGGCTGCCCACAGCGGGAGCTCGCGCTCGCCCCGCTCGTAGCGTTGATAGACGGTCAGTTGCATATTCAGCACGGCGGCGATCTCTTTTTGCGTTTTGTCGTGATCTTCTCTGAGATCGCGGACTCTTCTGTACACAAACATTGCAATCCCCCCCGTCTGATAGTATGCAAATTTATTATACAAAAAAACACCGTAAGGTGTTGACAAAAACACCGAGCGGTGTTATAATGAAAAAGGATCACATTCGTGCTGAGAAACATGGTTTCAAATAGCACACATTTGACTGTTTAGGAGGAAAAAATAACTATGAAAAAAATCTTTGCATTGTTTCTGTCTGCAATCACGCTGATGAGTACGGCGGTAGCAATAACGGGGTGTTCAGACGGCTCTGAGAGCTCTGATGCGGAAAATTTTGAACCGCAGGAATTTTATTTCGCGTCTGACGATGACGGAAAGACCTGCGTGATCAAGGGGTACAATGGAACTCTTGTTACCGATACGAATCTTGTTCTTCCCGATAAGTCGCCCGAGGGCTACACGGTGACGGGCATCGGTGAGAATGCATTCCATGATGCAACTGCATTGACCGGCATTACGATCCCCGACGGCGTGACCTATATCGGAGAGCGTGCGTTTGAGGGCTGTACCGCGTTGACCGAAGTCACGATCCCCGACAGCGTTTCCGATATTGCGTCCTATGCGTTCATGGATTGCACCGCACTGGAGAGCATCACGCTTCCCGACAGTCTGACCCGGATCAGCAGCTCCGCTTTCCGCGGCTGTACTGCACTGAAGAGCATTACCGTTCCGAACAACGTAACGAGCATTGAAGACGGTGCGTTTACCGATTGTACCTCGTTGAAAAGTCTTACCGTTTCGGCAAGCGTGACAAGTCTTACGTGGTCGGCGTTTGAAAATTGCGGTGCACTGACCGACATTACGGTTGCGTCCGATAACACGGTGTATCGTTCCGTGGACAATTGCCTGATCGAAACGGCTACCAAGACCCTGCTGATTGGTGGCAATACCGCTAAAATTCCTGCGGACAGCAGTGTGACGACCATTGGCAACGCTGCATTTGAGGGGCGTGCAAGCCTTACCGAAATCACCATTCCGGACGGCGTAGTGAATATCGATAATTCGGCGTTTTCGGGTTGCACCGCACTGCAGAGCATCACGATTCCGGACGGTGTAACGCGGATCGGAAACGGAGCGTTTGCGGAGTGCACCTCGCTGACCGGCGTGACGATTCCCGATAGCGTAACGGTTCTTGAGATGTTGGCATTCGGCGATTGCAGTTCGCTGTCAAATGTAACGATTCAGAGCACGGAGATCACTATCGAACGCGATGTTTTCTTCAATTGCAGTTCGCTGGGCAGCATCACCTTCAACGGCACGATGAATGATTGGAATTCTGCTACGGAAGACGAGGAGTGGGAATTTGTTATTCACTGTGTAGACGGAGATATTAGATAGTAGGCAAACGAAAATATCACCATCGCCTCGGCGGTGGTGATATTTTCGTTTGTTGTTATGAGAGACAGCCACATCAAATCGGATTTTGCCAAAATGATGTGGCTGTTTCTTTTTCCTCCCGCGCGGCGAGCATTCGTCGCGCTTATCAGAAGTTCTTCGTTCTGCTTTCTTTCAAGAAAGCGGGCGGGTGCAGGGCAGAGCCTCCAAGAAACAAATGGGTTGGAATTTGTGTGGTATATAATTATGCCGACAGGCTTATAAAAGAGTATGTCCTTGTACCGAGCGAATTGCACAGTTAAGAGGACGGATATTCCTCATAAATCAAAAGTTATTCCTCTTAATCGTTTTTAAGAGGAATAACTTTTGCATAGGGGGTAGCTTATACGGATCCCATCACGTGTTTGTACATATTTTCCACGTTTTGATTCATATTAACGGGGATGATCGTTGTTTGAGGATGGGCTTTTGCATAGACGACAAAAAGCTGATGCGCAAAGCCTTGTCCCATCCATTCGGTTTCGCTGAAATCTACGATAACTTCCTTGAACTGATCCAAACGGTTGCAAATTCGTTTCGCTTGAGAACGTGATATGGGCGCCTTGTCGAAAATGTTCTTGATCGGGATTCGGGTTTTGAAGAAAACACCGTCGTCATTGGAATAGAGATCAAATATTTCCGCAGCGGTTCTGTTGGTGAAATTGGATAGCGACATAAAGACGCAGGTCCCGCCAACCGGTTCGGGGAAATCAAGTACCTGATCGTTTTCATACTTGGTGGTTGCAAAGATTTTTTCGTCAGAGAGGATAAAGAAGGAATCCATCATCTTGGACGTAAAGAAAATGCCTTCCCCCGAATGGTTTTCCGAATCGGTGGTGAGTTTTCCTTTGATCAACTCGCAAATCGCTTCGTCGAGATTGGGAAGCGAAAAGTGATCTTTGATTTTTTGGAAAATGCCGATTCCGTTATCGATCAGTATTACTTGGGTGAAGAGATAATTTTGCCGGATAATAACCGTCAGCGTTTCTGCTTGCGAATGGTCGATGACGTTGTTTACCATCTCGCTCATACCATAACTCCAGATCTGCTCAATGTTATCAGGCAAATGCTTGATGAGCGGACGCAAATACGTGTCGTAAGCATAGGTGTCGTGATCCAAATCGCCGCTGCTTCGTGTCAATCGATATTCGTAGCTTTTAGTAACCAGCTCGTACTTGTCACGCTTGCTTTTCAGAATGATCTGATTATTCTGTAGTTCCGTCAAATAGGAATGGACGGTATTGGGACTGATCCCCAGCTCTTGGGATACATATTTGGAAAGACCTTCTGTTTTTTGATCTATTTTTTTCAAAATATACATTTTGATGGAATTCTTTTTTTCTGCGCTGAATTTCATAAAGAGCTCCTTTCAACCGAATCTGTTTCCATTATACTATGCAACGCGGGAAAAGTCAATACCTATTCCTCAAAAAAGAAAAGATATTCCTTATAAATAAAAAAGTATTCCTGTTAACAATTTTTATAAGGATTATCTCCGGTAATAGATAAAGACTCCCGAACCGAAGTTCAGGAGTCTTAAAATTTAACGAAGAGCCTTGATTTTACTGCTTACTTGCTTGCCTCTTCGATAGCAACAGCCACAGCCACAGTCATACCGACCATGGGGTTGTTGCCTGCGCCGATCAGACCCATCATCTCAACGTGAGCGGGCACGGAGGAGGAGCCTGCGAACTGTGCGTCGGAGTGCATACGACCCATGGTGTCGGTCATACCGTAAGAGGAGGGACCTGCTGCCATGTTGTCGGGGTGCAGAGTACGGCCGGTACCGCCGCCGGATGCAACCGAGAAGTACTTCACGCCGTTTTCCACGCACCACTTCTTGTAGGTGCCTGCAACGGGATGCTGGAAGCGGGTGGGGTTGGTGGAGTTGCCGGTGATGGAAACGCCGACGTTCTCCAGGCGCATGATGGCAACGCCCTCCGGCACGCTGTCAGAGCCGTAGCACTTAACCTTTGCGCGGT
>JAFTOC010000011.1 GCA_017451585.1 Clostridia bacterium | reverse complement strand
AGAGTTCGACTATGCGGGAACGCAAGCCTGCCTTGCTCTCAAGGAAGAGGGGTACGAGGTCGTTCTCTGTAATTCCAACCCCGCAACGATCATGACCGACACCTCCATCGCTGATAAGGTCTATATGGAGCCCTTGACACTGGAATATATCGCAAAGATCATTCGCTTTGAGCGTCCCGATGCAATTTTGCCCGGCATCGGCGGTCAAACGGGACTCAACCTTGCTATGCAGCTTGAAAAGAAGGGGATCCTCAAGGAATGTCGTGTAGAGCTTCTCGGTACGAGCAGTGAGTCCATTGAACGCGCCGAGGACAGAGAGCTTTTCAAGAAGCTTTGCCAAAGCCTCGGTGAACCGGTGCTTCCCTCGGATATTGCAAATTCTATTGAGGAAGGACTGACGGTAGCAGAAAAGATCGGTTATCCCGTGGTGCTTCGCCCCGCATTTACGCTTGGCGGAACGGGCGGCGGCTTTGCCGACAATGAGGAAGAATTTCTGCCGCTGATGAAAAACGCTCTGACGCTCTCTCCCGTGCATCAGGTATTGATAGAGAAGAGCATCAAGGGCTTTAAGGAAATCGAATATGAGGTCATGCGCGACAGGAACGATACGGCTATTACAATTTGTAATATGGAGAATATTGATCCGGTCGGTATTCATACGGGCGACTCCATCGTGGTTTGTCCTTCACAAACACTCACCAATAAGGAATATCATATGCTCCGTGACAGCGCACTCAAAATCATTCGTGCGCTGAAAATCGAGGGCGGATGTAACGTACAGTTTGCACTTGACCCGTATTCTTTCCGGTATTATCTCATCGAGGTCAACCCGCGTGTGTCCCGTTCTTCAGCGCTTGCTTCCAAGGCGAGCGGATATCCGATCGCACGTGTTTCAGCCAAAATCGGTGTAGGTATGACGTTGGATGAGATCAGGATTGCCAATACTCCCGCATCCTTTGAGCCTGCTTTGGATTATGTGGTGACAAAGATGCCGCGTTTCCCGTTTGATAAATTTGCCGATGCAAATAACTCGCTCTCTACGCAAATGAAGGCGACGGGAGAGGTTATGAGTATCGGAAGAACCATAGAAGAAAGTCTTCTAAAGGCGATTCGTTCTCTTGAAATCGGGCTTTGTCATCTGCATCACCGTAAGTTTGATCAAACCGGTGAGGCGGAGTTGCTTGATTATATCAAGATCGGAACCGATGACCGCATCTACGCCATTGCGGAGCTTCTGCGGCGTGGCTGTGATGCGGGCAGAATCGCGGCAGCAACGGCGATCGATATGCTCTTTATTCGCAAATTTAAGAACATCGTTGACCAGGAGCGAAAAATCAAAGCAAGCAAGAACGATATGGACGTGCTTCGCGGGGCAAAGAAGATGGGTTTCTCAGACAAGGTAATTGCACAGCTTTGGGAGACGAGCGAGCTTGAGATTTACGAGCTTCGCCGCAAGGCGGGCATTATCCCCGTCTATAAGATGATCGATACCTGCGCTTCCGAGTTTGACAGCTATATTCCGTATTTCTATTCCACCTACGAGGAAGAAAATGAGTCTGTCGTTTCCGATAAGAAAAAGGTCATCGTGCTCGGGTCGGGGCCTATTCGTATCGGGCAAGGTGTGGAGTTTGATTATTCCACTGTTCATGCGGTACAGACCATTAAGGCGGCAGGCTACGAGGCGATCATTATTAACAACAATCCCGAAACCGTTTCCACCGATTACACCTGCTCGGATAAACTCTATTTTGAGCCTCTGTGCGTGGAGGATGTTATGAATGTAATCGAGCTTGAGAAGCCCGAAGGTGTGATTGCTACCCTCGGCGGTCAGACAGCTATCAATCTTGCAGAGTCGCTTGCGGAGCGCGGTGTAAAGATCATCGGAACCGACTGTGACGCGATTGAAAAGGCAGAGAACAGAGATGCTTTTGAAAAATTGCTTTCCGAACTGAATATTCCTCAACCCAAGGGCAGAGCGGTAACGAGTATTGAAGCAGGTGTCAGAGCTGCAGCGGAGATCGGATATCCCGTTTTGGTTCGTCCCAGCTTCGTGCTTGGCGGCAGAGCAATGCAGATCGTAGCCAAAGAGGAAGCACTCCGAAACTATCTGAAAACCGCTGTAGAAATCGATGAAGATAAGCCCGTGCTCGTAGATAAGTATATTCGAGGGAAAGAGGTCGAGGTTGACGCTATTTGCGACGGTAAGCACGTGTTCGTTCCCGGCATCATGGAGCTGGTTGTGAGAACAGGTATCCACTCCGGTGACTCGATCAGCGTATATCCGCCTTTTTCCATCTCCGATAAGGTCAAGAAGACTATTCTGGAATACACCGAAAAACTTGGTCTGGGAATCGGTATTATAGGACTCTTCAATATCCAGTTTATTGTTGATGAGCACGATGACGTTTATATCATTGAGGTCAACCCTCGCTCTTCCAGAACGGTTCCGTTTCTTTCCAAGGCAACGGGGTACAGCCTTGCGGACATCGCAACAATGGTCAACCTTGGTGTCTCCTTGCAGGAGCTGGGAATATTTGATATCTATCCAAAGGAAAAGAGCCGCTATTATGTAAAAGTCCCCGCCTTCTCTTTCTCCAAGCTTCGCGGAATGGATGCGTACCTCTCTCCCGAAATGAAATCTACGGGTGAGGCGATCGGTTATGATGAAAAGCTTCACCGTGCGATGTATAAGGCAATGATCGCATCGGGATTAACGCTTCGGAATTACGGCACCGTTATTGTCAGTGTTGCCGACGAGGATAAAGAGGAAACGCTTCCCTTGGTACAAAGATTTTACAATATGGGCTTCAATATCGAGGCAACCACATTGACAGGACAGTATTTGAAGGAGCACGGCATCCGCACGAGAATCCGCCATAAGCCGAGTGAGGGCAGTGAAGAGGTATTGGATTCGATCAGACAGGGATATGTAAGCTATGTAATCAATACCCGTGCGATTCTGTCCGGCAAGCATTTTGGGGACGGTGCCCGTATTCGTCGCTGTGCGGCGCAGAACAATATCACGATGCTCACCTCACTCGATACAGTGAGAATGCTCCTCGATGTTCTGGAAGAGGTCACGATGGGTATCTCCACAATCAATGCAAAATAAAAAGGAAGTGATGATATGCATTTTACGAAAATGCACGGACTTGGAAACGATTATCTGTATGTGTACGGCGAGGTTCCGAGTAATATCGAAGAATTATCAACAAAGCTTTCCGAACGGCACTTCGGTGCCGGCTCCGACGGTATGATCTATATATCTCCGTCAAAGGTAGCCGACTTCAAAATGCGTATCTTTAACGCAGACGGAAGCGAAGCCAAAATGTGCGGAAACGGGATTCGCTGTGTCGGCAAATACGTTTACGATAAAGGCTATACCGATAAAAGAAATCTGACCATCGAAACCCTTTCGGGCATCAAAACGCTGGAGCTTGGTGTCAGTTTCGGCAAGGTCAAGAGCGTGACCGTAGACATGGGTCAAGCAGTTCCGGGCAAAGATATGACTTTGAATATTGATGACGAAACGATTGTTCTGACTCCCGTATCTGTCGGAAATCCTCACGCGGTTATCTTTGTGGAAGATATCGGGAAAGTACCTCTTACTACACTCGGACCAAAGATTGAGCAGCACGAGGCGTTTCCGAGCGGAGTGAACGTTGAGTTTGTCCAGGTGCTTTCGGACGGTGAACTTCGCATGAAGGTATGGGAGCGCGGAAGCGGTGTGACGATGGCTTGCGGAACGGGTGCGTGTGCCTCTGCAACGGCGGCAGTCCAAAAGAAGTATTGCGAAGTGAACCATCAGATCTCGGTTCATCTTGACGGCGGAACCTTGAAGATACTGGTGGATCGTGAGAATAAGGTAACGATGACAGGCCCCGCAGAATTTGTTTATGAAGGAGAAACGATAGAATGATTACGCCCAATATGCACTATGCAGACTTAAAGGAATCCTATCTGTTCGCGGGAATCGCACGGAAGGTAAATAAATATCAAGAGGAAAATCCGGGCAAGCATATTTACCGTATGGGAATCGGTGATGTTTCCTTACCTCTTTGCGATGCTGTAATTACAGCTCTTCACGAGGGCGTCAACGATCAGGCGAGTAAAGAGAAGTTTCACGGCTATATGCCCGAATGCGGTGCGCAGTTTTTGCGTGAGACGATTGCAAGCTACTACGGAGAGCGCGGAGTCAAGCTTGATGCCGATGAAGTATTTGTGTCAAGCGGTGCAAGTGATGAGCTGGGCGATATTCTTGATCTGTTCGACAGAAGCAGCTCGGCACTTGTTATTGAGCCCGCCTATCCTGCCTATGTAGATGCCAACGTAATTGCAGGCAGAAAGATCGTCCATCTTGCTTCGGGAAAGGAGAATGGATTTTTGCCCGAGCCGAGCGCGGATTTTAAGGCGGATATTCTCTATATCTGCTCCCCCAACAATCCGACAGGTGCGGTGTTCACCAGGAATCAGCTTCAGGCTTGGGTGAACTTTGCCAATGAAAATGGCTCTGTTATTCTTTTCGACGCGGCTTACGAGGCGTTTATCGAGGATGAAACGCTCCCGCACAGTATCTTCGAGCTTGACGGAGCAACGACTTGTGCTATCGAAATCTGTTCGCTTTCCAAGACGGCAGGCTTTACGGGAACCCGACTCGGTTATACGGTCATTCCCAAGGCACTGAACCGCTGCGGAATGAACTTTAACGCCATGTGGGTGCGCAACCGTACTACCAAGACAAACGGCGTATCCTATATCATTCAAAAAGGTGGTGCTGCCGTATTTACTCCCGAGGGACAAAAGCAGATCAAGGCGAACATTCAGGTCTACAAGAACAACGCAAAGGTTCTGATGGCAGCGCTTGATAAGCTCGGCATTTGGTATACGGGCGGTAAGAATGCGCCGTATATCTGGATGAAGTGTCCGAACGGTATGGGAAGCTGGGAGTTTTTCGATTATCTTTTGAACGAGGTTCAGGTCGTTGGTACCCCCGGCGAGGGCTTTGGTGCTTGCGGAGAGGGATATTTCCGCTTCTCCACCTTTGGCAGTCCCGAAGATACAAAAGAAGCAGCCCACCGTCTGGTGGAGCTGCTTGGAAAAAAGTGATTCTTTCAGAGATTATAAAGATGGCGGTGCCCGCGATTTCTATCCGTCTGCCGCACTCTGCAGGAGTAAGCTGTATAGTGGTGTCTGCTGTCCAATGAGCTTGAATGAGTGAAGCGGCAACCCCCAAAAAAGCACCTTGCAAGACTTCAAAATCTTGCAGGGTGCTATTTGTCGCCCTATTCAATTATTTTTGCTTTGCATTTTTGCAATATAATTGCATACGGTGTCTACGATCCCGTCATTGCCGAGTGAGCAGTCCAGGCAAAGATTGTAATTGCCCTTGTCGCCCCATTTTTGGTTGGATACGAGCTCATAATAGCTTGCTCTTGCTTTGTCGCTTGACAGAATTCGCTTTTGTGCTTCGGATGCGCTGTCCCCATAGATCTGCATGACGTTTTTAACTTTGTAGTCCATCGGCGCATAAAGGAAAATGCGGATTACGTTTTCGCGTTCCCGCAAAACGTAGTCTGCGGCGCGCCCTACGATCACGAAGGATTCCTTCTCAGCCAGCGCGGTGATGATTTCGCTTTGCGCGATCACGGAGTCCTTTTTCGCGTCCAAAGACAGATAGAGCGAGTACAGATCCTGCTCCTTTTGACCCTCGGCGTATCGTTTGTCCAGCCCTCTGTGCTGTGCTTCCAGCATGGAGAGCTCCTTATCGTAGAACTTTAGTCCGAGTCTTTCCGCTACGAGCTTGCCGATGCGCTTACCGTTGGTGCCGTGCTCTCGGGACACGGTGATGATCAGATGCTCGGATTCTTTATGCGCGAGATTCTCCAAGGTGTTGACCTTCTTCCGCTCGGCTTGCTTCAGGAAGACATACGCGAAAATGCAGGTCAGCACCTCTGCGATCGGAAAGGTCCACCAAACGATGTCGAGCACATCCTGCGACAACGTGAACAAGTAGCAGGTGGGGAACACGAACACTACCAGGCGGAGTAGGGAAAGGATCAACGGCTTGACGGCATAGCCGAGCGCCTGCAAAACGCCTTGTATCGCCACGGTAAAGCCCATGAAGACGTAGCCGAGCGCGGCAATTCGGGTCGCTTGGGCGCAGACCTCCACCAGCGCGGCAGAAGAACCGCCCGACAGAGCGAAGAGCATGGAAAGCGGTTTGGCGATCAGTTCGAACAGAACCATCATAACGAACGTAGTGATCAGCGTATCAATGATGCCGTATTTGATACAGTCTTTGGAGCGTTCCTTGCTTTTCATTCCGTAGTTAAACGAAAGCACGGTGATCATCGTATTGGACAGACCGAATGCCGAGAACAGCGCTACCTGCTGGATCTTATAGTAAATACCAAACGATCCCACCAAAATCGTCGAATCTACGCTTGACGTACCCAAGATCGCGTTGACTCCCGCCATCATCACCGAAAGCAATCCCTGCATCAGGGCTGCAGAGGCACCGATTTTGTAAATGCCCTTGATGATCGCAATTCTCGGTCTGATATATCCGGGACGGTTTCCGATCTCTTTGTTCAGCGTATAATGGAACAGCATTGCAAGAAGCATCGAGATAAACTGACCGATGACCGTTGCCCATGCGGCACCCTCCACGCCCATATTGAGCGGGAAAATGAATACGTAATCCAAAATCACATTGAGGATCGCGCCCGTTACCTGTGCGACCATTGAATAAAAGCCCTTGCCGGTGGCTTGCAGGAAACGCTCGTAGATGGTGTAGCCGGTCGTTCCGAGGCAGAGGCAGGTACAAATGCGCAAATAGGACGTGCCCATCGTGAGAACGGCGGGATTGTCGGTGAACAGACCGATGAACCATTCGGAGCAGAACAGACCGAACAGCAGAAAGACCGCGTAAATGGCAATTGCTAAAAATACGCCGTTCCCGGCTACTTGGTCGACCTTTTCCTTGTTCTTTTCTCCAAGACTTTTAGAGAGCAGAGCGTTTAGTCCCACTCCCGTTCCGACACCAACGGCAATGATCAATATCTGAACCGGGAAAGCGATCGTCAAAGCCTCGTTGGCCAAAGCGCCCGTCCCCTTCATGTTGGCAACGAAAATGCTGTCCACGACGTTATAGAGTGCTTGTAATACCAACGAGATGATCATCGGTATTCCCATTTTCCAAAAGAGTTTTTTCAGCGGCTCTACCGCCATTCTGTTTTGTTTTACCGTTTCCATATCGTACCTCACTTTGTATCTGATGCGCAGAAAAAAGGCGTAAATCCCGCAATAAGCTGGACTTACGCCTTTCGACTACTCACTTTTATCAATATTATAGCACGGTTTGACCGAAATTTCAATAGTGAAAAACGCCAAAAAGATGCCCATTTAACGACGGGAGGAGAACAAAAATATGCAAACGCTTCCCCAGAAAATGAAAGCGTTTACCGTTCCGCATAGAAAATTTTACAAGAACCGCAAATTAATGATCAAAATCATGGTGCTTTCGGTTGCAAATTTCCCGATATTATGTTATAATACAGTATCGACTTTAGGAAAGTGAGCGTATGTCTATGAAATGTCCACGTTGTCACAAGAAGATTAAGAAGGGGAGCTCTGTGTGCGACCAATGCGGTGCGTCCGTGCCGGAGTCCGCTTCTGCTGAGAAGTGTTCGTGCGGTGCTACGCTGCGGAAAGGTGCTGCCTTCTGTAATCAATGCGGAAAGTCTGCAAAGCCGCCTCACCCGTGGCGCAAGGTGGTCGCGATCCTTTTGACTGCGACGATCCTGTTCGGTGCCGTCGGCGTTTTGGGTTGGCAGCTCGGCTGGTTCTCTTGGATCGGCGGATCGGGTGCCGCTACCGAAGAACCGTTTGAGCCTAAAAGCGTTGCCAGCGCATCCCTTCGCTCCGACGTGCAGGTGTTTGGCGAAGACGATACCAACGCCATCGAAAATGCCGTGATCTCCTCCACGCAGGAAGGGGATAGGCTAACGCTGGAAATGAGCAGCGGTTCTCCGCTTGCTTCTTTGACGTCGGGCGACGTCTTTGTACTGAAGGGCTTTACCGATTCCGCTTTTGGTGAGACTTATTTCGGTAAGGTTGCGTACATATCGAATTACGGTGATACCGTTTACGTTACCATTCAAACGCCTTCGGTCTACGAGGTATTTGATGATATGGATATGGATATTTTGCAGTCGCTGGATTATTCCACTCTGTCGGATTTTGAAGCAGTTGACGGCGTTACCGTATGCGCTCCCGATGCAGTATTGCAGGCAGAGGAGAACGGTATGGGAATCGAACAGCTTTCTTCGGGCGGCTACGATCCTGTTGACGAAACTGCCGATTCGAACGGTATCGGTCTGACCTTGGAGATCGACCTGTTGAAGCTGTTGGAGGAGTTCGGCAAAAGCGATTCGGACACCAGCTCGTTCTACGAGACCAGCGAGACCGAGGCAAAGTTTGTCACCGTTTACTATACCGATACGGGCGTTTGTTATCATACGGACGACTGCCGATATCTGCATTCCAGCAAAAATGAAACCACGCTGGATAAGGCTGCAGGAATGGGACTTCGTCCCTGTACGGTCTGCAAGCCTTACTACATCAACGATGAAGAGCATAAATTTGCGAGCATCGACAAAGAACTGAAGCTGACCGGATCCGTGAAGCTGACCGACCTGAGCTTTGGCGTAGTCGGCAAGAATGGCAAGAAGTGGGAGTTTGAGCAGGGATTTGAAGATCTTTCGGTTCAAACCGGGGGTACGTTAAAGGCGAACGTGAAGCTGGAAGGCAACTGTTCTCTGAAATTCGAAGGAGAAACCACCTCGCTGACGGTGAAGGGTCTGCTGGATAAGCCCTTTTTGACCATTGAGGGATTGAAAGAAAAAATGCTCCCGTTTGCCTACTGTACGTGGAACGGTGCAACTTTCCAGATCACGGATGTTCCCGATGACGACGATCCTTGGAATGCTCCCGTGTCTATTGGCGTGCTGTTCTATACCGACCTGTATGGCAACATCTCCTTTGGCTTGGAGTTCAACTGCGAATATACCAAACCCATCACCAAGAGCTTTGATATCTACAAGGATGGCAAATTCTTGGGAATCGGCGCGGAAAAGGATGTGGTGAGTGAAAATGCGGAGGATGACCCTGCGAAAAAGCTGACCTGGGGAATCAAGGCAGAAATCGCGGCTGATGTCACCTTTGAGGCGCTGGGTGCTTCGGTTATGCTGTATGTTGGCAACGTAAATCTTTTGGAATTGAATGTGGCGACCCTTGCCGCAAACGTGAAGGGAGCGGTCGGGTTCGATTCAGCCAAACTGGATAACGATACCTACGGTTTCTATGCAGAAGGCGACGCAAGGATCTATCTGGAAATGTTCAAGCTGAAGATGAAGGCATCCGTGGAGGGCTTCGGAGGCATATTGGATCTGGAAGCCGATTGCACGTTGGGTCCGTTGATCAATCTGAACATCTGGCAATTGAACAAACAAACCGAGCGGGATATTGTGCTGGTATTGGACGCATCAGGCAGTATGCAGGGCACGCCCATCCAGGAAGCCAGAAATGCCGCGATCAACTTTATCAACACGGTCATGGACAGCAAAGAAGATGTCAGCGTGGGTATCGTGACCTACGCCAACTCGGCCAGCATCCACTCTCCGCTGACCTGTAACAAGGATACGCTTCTGCAGGCAGTGGATCAGATCTATGCGTCGGGCGGTACCAATATTGACGAGGGGCTTTCCCGCGCGGAAGAGATGCTGAACGCCAGAGATGCCAAGAAGAAATCCATCGTCCTGCTGAGTGACGGTCTGCCCAATGACGGCAGAGTGGGGGAGAGTCTGATCGAGTATTCGAATACCATCAAGGATCAGGACGTTTACATTTACACGCTGGGCTTCTTTACGGCACTGAGCGGCAGTGATAAGGTAGAGGCACAATCGCTGATGAAGGCACTTGCTACCGAGGGTATGCATTATGAGGTCAGCACGGCTGACGATCTGGTATTCTTCTTCGGTGATCTTGCCGATCAGATCAGCGGACAGAAGTACATTTACATCCGAATTGCCTGCCCGGTAGACGTGACGGTCAAGTACGACGGCGAGCGGTTGTGCTCCAAGGAAAGCAAGCTGAATACCCGTACCGAGTTCGGCACGCTGACCTTTGAGGAAAACGAGGATGAAGATGCAGACGAAGACAGCGACAATCGGATCAAGATCCTGCGTCTGAAAGAGGGTGCTGAGTACGAGATTCTCATCGAAGGCAACGGACGGGGACGGATGAACTACACCATCGGCTTTATGGACGAGGAAGGCGAGTACTCCGATATGCGCGAATTCCGAAACATCAAGATCACCAAACGCACGGAGATCAGCACGGTGGCTTCGCGCTCCGAATCCACTTATCTGTACGTGGATGAAGACGGTGACGGTAAGCGCGATCTGACCTACAAGGCGGCTGTTGACAGCAGAGCACAGCTGGTAGAGGAGTCCAATGTGGCGATCATCCTGATCGTGATCGCGGTGGTTGCCGTGACGGTAGGCGGTACGGGCACGCTCATCATCCTGCGGGTGCGTAAAAACAAGCGCAAAAAAAGCGGGATCCGCCCTTGATCGAAATATTTGAAGATCTGTAACGGATCTGCATATTGCCGAAGAACGGCAAAGAGAACACCCAACGCTCAACGAGCGCTGGGTGTTTCTTATGTTCGGGTGATCAGTGCACTTTTTTGCGCAGTGTCGAGCGCAGGATGGTATAGGCGACCGCGCCGGCGATCAGCAACAGGCCTGCGATGAATCCGATGACGAAGACCTGCGATGCGGCAGAAACGATTCCGCCGACAGCAAAATCCAAAATCGACGTGGAGATGTTCGCGAGATCGGCGATCAGCTCCACCAGCGTGCGGATCAGCATGGCAAGAATGCCGAACAGTCCGCCTACGGTCAGAAAGGCTGCTCCGGCGTAGGAAAGCGCGATGGGACGGAATCCGTTGACGAATGCGATGAGTAGGAGGAAGAAAAGCATTCCGCCCAGCAACAAACCGGCAATTTGACCGGACAAAACGGAGGTGACTGTCTTTATCACGGGAACCTCGTCCGTAATGTAAGTAACCGAGAGCTTTTGCAACACTTGCGTTTCTTCCAGCTCGGCTGTGATGCCGTCGATCATTTCATCCGTGACCTCAACCTCAAGGATCTCCTCGATATCTTCACGGTTATCAACGATCAATTCGTTTACGTCCTCGACAGTAAGCTCGGAGTTAGAAGTGTTTCCCAGCAGATCTTCCGACAGTGAATTGGCGGTATCGGATAGGAAGTCCTGAACGAAATCTGCTTCCAGCAGTTCCTCGATCTGCTCCACATCGATCATCTGCTCTTCGTTACCGATCTGTGCCTGCGCTTCGCTGAATGCATCGTGGATGACGTCGGATACGGTCTTCGTTTCGCCTTGGATCGTGATCTCCATCTCTGTAAGATCGATTTGGGAGATCATTTGGGTGATAGTGTCGGGAGCCATGATGTTGCGAACCATCAGGATGGCGCCTGCGGCAATGCCTAACACGATGGTAATGGTCAGCAGGATGGCAGAAGCGAAACCGCAGATGATCCGCAACCATACGGGGCGCTTGCGGCGAGGCCGCGGTTGATTGGGGACGGTAACCGATTCGGGAGCGGGGGCAGGTGCCGAAGTAGCGGCGGGCGTGATCGGCCCACCCGTCAGAGGATCAAAGTTGTAGGAGGCAGGAGGAGGATATGCGTCAACGGTCGGTTCGGTCGGCAGAGTTACTACGGGAGTCGCTTCCGGAGAAGGCTCGGCAGAGGGATACGGCTCGTAGCTCTGCTCTGCGCCGGCTTCTGCCGCAGAGACGGGCGCTTCTTCAGCATTCGGGAGCGGTTCGTTCGGCGCGGGAATTGCTTGGGGGGCAAGATTCGGTGCGGCGGTCAACGTAAGGGAAGGTGCGGGAGCAGCAGGAGCGGTGACTTTAGCACCGCAGTGGGGACAAAAAGCGGATTCGGCGGGAATCTCACTTTGACAAGAGGTACACTTCATAGAGTCCATAGTTATCTCCAAATATATATTTATATACCGTCAGTATAGCACCGGTTGGATAAAAAGTCAATATTTTGAAGAATTTTTTTGCAACTTTATCGTTAAACGCCAAAAAACCGACCCGAAGGTCGGTTTTTTGACGGACTCAATCGTCGTACTCTTTTTCGCAATCCAGGATCGCGCCGGTTTCGGCGTCGATCTCGTATTCGTACTCGTATGCGCCGGAGCGGAAGTCCAGCTCGTAAACGGCTCTGCCGTCGTCATAGTCCAGCTCTGCTTCCTCAAATCTTGCGTCACCGACGGCAATGTTGGCATGAGAGAGCGCGATTTTTTTTGCCGCCTCGATGCCGATGTAAGCGGGAGCGGTCGGTTCCGTTGGCGTCTCGGAAACAGCGGGGGCTTCGGGAACCGCGGGTGCCTCGGAAACAGCAGGCACCTCAGGAACAATGGGTGCTTCGGGAGTAGCAGGCGTCTCGGGAACAGATGAGGTAACTTCGGCAGGTACGGTGACTTCTGCAGAAACGGGGGTTCGCTTGCCTTCGATTTTTGCCTTCAGCACTTCGCCGGTGAGCGCGTCGATCTTGTATTCGTATTCTACGCCGTCGGTATAAAACTCCAGCTCGTAGACTGCAACTCCGTCGTCGCGATCCGTGTCTGCTTCCTCAAACCGTACGGTAGCAGTATCCACGCCTGCGTGGGAGAGGGCGATCTCTTTGGCTTTGTCTATCCCGATGTACTCGGAGGGGGCTGCCGTCGTGTCGGAGACGGTATCGGGAGAACGGCGATCGTCATCGTCGTGATCGACTTTGGACTTCAGCACCTCGCCGGTCTTGGCGTTCACCTTGTACTCGTATTCGACGCCGTCGGCGTAGAATTCCAGCTCATAGACGTCCACGCCCTTCTCGCGATCCAGTTCGGCGTCATCGAACCGTGTGTCGGCTGCTGTAACGCCTGCGTGATGGATGGCGATCTCTTTCGCCTTCTCAACGCCGATGTATTGGTCGGATGCGATTACGCCGCTTTCCTGCAGTGCGGCGTAGCTGCCAACACAGAGTGCGGAGACCAGCAGGATGGAGGCTGCGGATGCGGTGATCATTCTTGCGGTAATCTTTTTCATGGTTTTCTTCCTTTCTGAATCTGTTATTTCATCTAACGGGTTCCGTTGAACTGTATCAAGGATCGGGGTCGCTACACATTTCGGTGACTCTCCTTCCTTTCATTCATAGACTACGGACAGATTCTCCTATTATCGGGGTAGGTAGAAAACTTTTTTGAAAAAATCCGAATCCCTTTTGGGGATTCGGATCAAATCGTTTCAATCAATCGGCTCGGACTTGTATTGGAGGATCGCACCGGTGTGGGCGTCGAGCTCATATTCGTATTCGACTCCGTTCGCGATGAAGTCCAGCTCGTAGACCGTCACACCGTCCTCTTCGTCCAGCTCGACGCTTTCGAAGATGGCGGCATCCTCCGCGATGCCTGCGTGAGCAAGGGCGATACATTTAGCGCGGTATTCGGTGAGGAGATCGCCGGTTGTGACCGCAGGATTCGAGGAATCGGAAGGCGTATCGGAGCCGCAATAGCGAATGCAGAGAAATACGGCGAGAATCAGTAGCAGCAATCCGATCACGCGCCCGACGATGCGGACGGCAGGCGGGCGATGGCGGTAGTGATAGTCACCTACCAGTACGGGATCGTAGACCGTCTGCCCTACCTGATAGCTTCGGTTGGCGGCTTTGAGAAACTTTCCGTCTTCATCCAGAAGGACGGCGTAGCTGAAGTGACATTCCATGACGATATATTTCATTTCTCATTCCCTCCTGTCAGCAGTGCGCATTTCAGATGCCCCCGAATGATCTCAAAGCCGTTGGTGTAGGCAAGGAGCAGGGCGACCATATACTTGCGGTGACGCTCCAGCGTCTTGCGCTCCACGCCGCTACCCGACGCGATCAGTGCCAGAGGAAGCCGCTTGGTGCGCAGAAATTCGTCCATGATCTGCGGATTCTCCTTGGCGTAGGCAAGGGCGATCCGACAGGCCTCCAGCGTCCGTTCCTGCTTGGGGCAGTGATCGGCAACGTCGGAGAGTTGGATGCCGAAGGCACGGATGCTCGCCGAAAACTCCTCGATCTCCATGCGGGTAGCGTCTCGCATCATCCCCTCGTGGAGGGGATCGTCGGGATCGGCAAGCTGATCCCGCAGAGGTGTATCCTCCCCGTCGTTGGCGGGATGGTCTATGGAAACGACTCCGCGGTGACGGCTTTCCTTGCGGGTATGGTCGATGAGTCGGCTTTTGATATGGAGTGCCGCAAAGTGCAGAAAAGAGCCTCGGAGGACGGAATAGTCGAGGATAGCTTCGTAAAACGCGATCATGGCGATGGACAGCTCGTCGTCGTTTTCCTCCACCAAAGGACGCTTCAAAAATTTGGCGGTCTCTTTTCGGATAAAGGGCATATACGCCCGGATCATCTCGTCGGCGGCTGCCATGTTCTCCTTGGCATCCTTGACCCATTGGATGATCGAATGCTCGTGACTCATACGGATAGATCCCTCCTATTGATACAATACGGCGGACGTTCGGGAAAAACGGGGTAGGGAACGGTCGGTTGAATTATTTGCGGTTTGCCATATACGCTTCGATCTCGTCGGGCGTGCGGATGACGTCCTCGGACAGGCAAACGCATCCATCCTCGGTGATCAGCAGGTCGTCCTCAATGCGGATGCCGATGGCTTCCTCGTCAACGTAGAGACCGGGCTCGTCGGTGATGACGCAACCTGGACGAAGGATGCGGTCGTCTGCCACCTCAACGTCGTGGACGTCGATCCCCAAATGATGGCTGACGCCGTGCATATAGTAACGGTGAACATCGGCGGGCACCTTGATCTTGCCCAGCTTCATCAGCCCTTCTGCCAGCACGTCCTTGCAGATCTCGTTGAGCTCGCGGCAGGTCATGCCGGGCTTAGCCGCCTTAGCAACCGCGCGGTTGGCGGCGAGCACGATCTCGTAATACTGCCGCTGACGGTCGGTGAATTTGCCGTTTACGGGATAGGTGCGGGTGATGTCGGCGCAGTAGCCGTCGATCTTAGCACCCAGATCCAGCAGGATCAGATCGCCGTCGTTGCACAGCTCTCTGTTGGTGCCGTAGTGAAGCATGGTGCCGTTGATGCCCGCGCCCGCAATGGTGGGGAAGGCGGGACCTTCGGCGCCCTCGGAGAAGATCTTTGCTTCGAAGACTGCCTGTACCTGATACTCGTACATCCCGGGATGCAAAGTCTCCATCACCGCTTCCAAACCGCTTTTCGTGATGCCGATGGCTTTTTGAATGGCGGCAACCTCTTCCTCATCCTTGCAACGGCGCAGAGCGGCGGTGGGGATGTGGAGGCTCTTGATCTGCGCGGCAGGGTAGAGCTTGGCAAACTCTTGCGCCTTGGCGAGATTGTAGTCGGGCAGATCCTCTGCGGAGTGGCGGTAGGTGTCGAAGTAAGCGATCTCGGCGATGCCTGATGCCATATGACGGGACAGATCGCCCGCCAGCTCATGGATATAGCGGATCGGTTCGATGCCGCTGATCGCTCTTGCCTCGTCGGGCGTGACCATCTTGCCCATCCAACGGACGGCGAGGGGATCTACCTCGGGGATATAGAGGGTGGCGGAGCATCTGCCGTCCCGTTTGATCAGTACCAGCGCCATGTTCTCGCGGGTGAGCCCGGTGTAGTAAAAGAATTGGCGATTGCAACGGAAGGGATAATACTCGTCCTGGCTGACGTGGACGGGGATGCCGGAGTAGAGGATCGTAATGCTCTTGTCGGCAAGAAGAGGAAACAGTTTTTCGCGGTGTGCGGTAACGGACATATAGAAAACCTTCTTTCTGTAAGATGGAATTGATCCTACTTTATTGTAACACAGTTTTTGCCGATTGTCTACCGATTTTGCGGAAAAAGTTGTGAGATTTTAGAGATGGCAGAGCATTTCGCTCTCGGATATTTACTCCGATCGGTTGGATTGCGAAAGATGAGAATTTCCGAAAATGCTTGACAAGAGCCGTCCGTCGTGATACAATATAATGAGATAAAATGGCTATGTCTATACCGAAAGGATAACCCATGAACCAAGAAACGAACAAACTGCAACCGTCGTCGGCACAGCCGACGCAGTATCATACCCATATTTCTGCAAAGAAACGGTTGTTTCAACTGAATTTAGGCGAAGTTTGGCGCTATCGGGATCTGATCGTCCTGTTTACTCGCCGCAGCTTCGTTTTGACCTACAAACAAACCGTGCTGGGACCTGCCTGGATCTTTCTGACGCCCATCATTACCAGCTTGATCTACACCTTCGTGTTCGGAGGGATCGCGGGCATCTCTACCGACGGCGTACCGACCCTTCTGTTCTATTTGACAAGTAACGCGGTATGGAACTTCTTTTCCTCCTGCGTGACTCAAAACGCCGCCACCTTTACCGCTAACGCCAACGTCTTCGGCAAAGTCTATTTCCCGAGGCTTACGATCCCCATCTCCAATATGCTGGCGTCGGTGATCCAGTTTTTCGTGCAGATGATCTTGGTAGCGATTCTGCTGGGGTATTATTCGATCACCGGAGCGGTCTCGCCCAATTGGTGGGGACTTCTGCTGATTCCCGTGATCCTTCTGCAGCTTGGCGTGCTGGGGCTGGGCGTGGGCATCATCATTTCCAGCCTGACCACCAAATACCGCGATCTTGCGATCCTGGTTACCTTCGGCGTACAGCTTTGGATGTACGCGACGCCTATCGTTTATCCGCTCTCCCAGCTTTCCGACGGTCTGATGCGGACGATTTTGACGGTCAATCCGGTCACCGCTCCCGTTGAGCTTTTCCGATGGGCGCTTTTGGGAGAGGGAACCATCCTGCCCCTTGCGCTGATTCTGTCGGCGGTTTTGACCGTCGTCGTGGCACTGGTAGGCGTGATGATCTTCAACCGCGTGGAAAAGACCTTTATGGACACCGTTTAACTGAGATTTAGGAGAAAACATGAGCAATCCCGTTGAAAACCGCGAGGTAGCCGTTCGGCTCTCGGGGATAAAGAAAATGTACAAGCTGGGGCAGATCGGTGGCGGAACGCTGCAAAAGGATCTGCAGAGCTGGTGGGCGCGCGTTAGGGGAAAAGAGGATCCCAACTCTATCATCGGCAGTGAAGAGCGACTGTCGGGAGAAACCTTCTTGGCACTGCGCGGCATCGATCTGACCGTTTACAAGGGCGAAGCCCTGGGGATCATCGGCGGCAACGGCGCGGGCAAGAGCACGCTGCTGAAACTCCTTTGCCGCGTCACCGCACCTACCGAGGGAGAGATCGACATTTACGGTCGGATTTCCTCTATGCTGGAGGTAGGAACCGGTTTCCACGCCGAGATGACCGGCAGGGAAAACGTCTATATGAACGGTGCTATTTTGGGCATGACCAAAGCCGAGATCGACGCCAAAATGGAGCAGATCATCGAATTTTCCGAGGTGCGGGAATTTATCGACACGCCCGTCAAGCGCTACTCCTCGGGAATGTACGTCAAGCTGGCTTTCGCCGTGGCGGCACATCTGGACTCCGAGATCCTGATCATGGACGAGGTGCTGGCGGTGGGCGATATGGCGTTCCAGCAAAAGTGTTTGAACCGGATGAGAGATGCTGCAACTAAAGAAGGAAGAACCGTTCTCTACGTTTCCCATAATATGAACACCATCCGCCAGCTTTGCGATCGCTGTGTGGTGCTGGACAAGGGAAGGATCATCTTCGAAGGCGACGTGGAAGAGGGAATCGAGCATTATATGGGGACGAAAATGATTTCCGAATCCTGCGTGGAACTGACCACTATGAAACGGGAAAGGGATTTTGCACTGCACCCCATCACGATGAACAAGATTTGGACGAACGAGGGACAGCGGGTCATTATGCCCGTAGGAGAGACCCTGCGTCTGTCACTTTCTTTCACGGGGGATCGTCCGTTTGATGATGTTTATCTGCGTATCATCATCAAATCAGCGGACGGGACTCCCATTACCATGTGTACTACGGAATCGGGTTTTTCGGTTGATACCTGCGAAAAGGTGATGGAAATGGAATTGGATACCACCCGTTTGGCACCGGGAAAATATACTCTCAGTCCCGTGATCTACCAAGTGGGCGAATTAGGCAATCACGTGAATCTGGATGTGCTCAGGGATGTGTTCTCGTTTGAAGTGACGGCAAAACCGGGGTTCAATAATAATATGGTTTGGCTTTCCCGCTTTTGGGGGCATCATTACACCGCGCCGCTACGGTTTAAGCTATTATAAATCTTTTATGAATGGGAGAAACCCAATGGATCTGCTATATCCTTTACGTCTGATCGTCCGCGCCGGTCGGCGGTATCAAACGAGGCGCGCCGAGGCAAAGCATCTGCGGGCGTATCTGTCGGACTGTGACCGTCATACTGCGGTGATCCCCGGAACGCCGCTTCATATGAATCTGGGAGACAGTGCCATTTGTTTGGCGCAGAAGGCGTTTTTGGAAAGCTGCGGCTATACGGTGAAAGAGATCACCTGGGAGCAGATTCATACCCATCGGAAGCTGCTTCGGAAAATCATCCCTCAAGAGACGCTTATCGCACAGCTTGGCGGCGGCAATATGGGCAATCAATGGATGGACGAGGAACGTCTCCATCGGACGCTGACGCTGGATTATCTCCACCATCCAACCGTCATCTTCCCTCAGACCGTCTATTTTACCCCTGACGAGGAGGGAGCGCGGGAGAGGGCAGTCAGCGCGTCTGTCTACGGTAGGCATTCTGCTTTGACGCTGGTGACTCGCGAGGCGAACTCCTTTGAGGTGGTGCGGGAGATGTGCCCCGAGGTCAACGTCCTGTTGACCCCTGACGTCGTACTGTCTGCGACGGCAGAGACCTTCGGCGCAAAGCCGCAGGTGAGACACGGGATCCTGTTGTGTATGCGCTCCGATCTGGAGCGGGTCACTACCGATGAGATGCAAAGTGCACTGGAGCAGATGCTTGCGCAAACGGGAGAGACCGTTCGCAAGACCGATATGTACGCGGAAACTGCAGTAACGCCCGAAAACCGAGCGGTGCTGGTGCGCGCAAAGATGGAAGAGTTTGCTGCGGCAAGATTGGTGGTCACCGACCGTCTGCACGGAATGATCTTCGCCACGCTGACCGGTACTCCCTGCGTGGTGTTCACCAACAGCAATTATAAGATCAGCGGAACCTATGAGTGGATCCGTTATCTTCCTTACGTCCGATTTGCGGATCGACCGGATCATGCGGAGGCTATGCTGTCCGAACTGCTTGCAATGGAAGGCTGTTCATATGACCGTACCGCGCTGGAAGAACCGTTCGAAAAATTGAAGGATCATCTGCGGCAGATCGCAGAACGATGATAAAAACAAAGGAAATAATAACAGTATGATCAAATCATTTTGGAAGGGGAGAATCCTGCTGACGAGGGCGCGCCTGATCACGGCGGCGGTGATGGCGTTGGTGTCGTTGCTCCTGTGTATTTGGGTGGGCGGCTCGCTGAAAGCGGGTATCGTGTTTGCGATCGCTTATTTGGCGGTAGTTCCTTTTACCGTACGGATTGAATTTTCTCCCCGCATTTGCGTTGCCGTCTACAGCGGTCTGGGTTTGGGCTTTGCGGCGTTCACACTGCTGATGAGCCAACTTGCCGTGGATCAGCTGGTTATCAATCTTCCCATTTTGCGGTTGCTTTTGGGGATCGTCATTTGCCTGATCCCGATGCTGGTATGCTATGCGATCTCCCTGCGGTTTAGGCTGTCCGTGCTGATCGGCTCGGCGATGTGCATGATCCTCACGTCGGTCAATACTTACGTTTATCTGTTTCGCGGCAACGAATTGACTCCCGCAGATCTGCTGTCGGTGGGGACTGCCGCCAACGTGATGACCGAGTACACGTTTTCCATCCCCAAAAATCTGTTGTTCGCGTGGTTGCTCTTTATCCTGATGGCGTTGTTTCTGTTCGCGATCCCGGATCCCCGAGTATCTCGCCGTTTGTGGGGGCGTTTGTCCGGATCTGCCGCTACGCTGCTTTGCGTAGGAATGCTGATCGGTGGTTCTATGGGCGTTACAGTACAAAATTGGCAAAATTTAGGCTCCACCAACAACGGCTTTTTGCTGAATTTCGTTCTTCAGCTTCGATATGTTTTAGTCACCGAGCCGGAAGGCTATGATCCCGCAGAGCTGGATGAGTTTGCCGCAGGCTATGTGAGACCGAAGGATGAGACAACCGGTGAATATCCCGACGTGATCGTCATTATGAACGAATCCTTCGCCGATCTGTCGGTGCTGGGTTCGGAACCGAACACCGATACGCCTCTGCTCCCCTTTTATCGCTCTCTGTCCGAGAATACGATCAAGGGTTACGCGCTGTCCTCCGTTTTGGGCGGTAGAACCCCCAATTCCGAATTTGAATTTCTTACCGGTCATACCACTGCGTTTTTACCCACCGGCTCGATCCCGTATCAGCAGTATATTCAGGATTCGCAATACTCTGTCGCGACGGTTTTGGCGGATTACGGTTATTCTGTTATGGCAACTCATCCCAACGACGGCGACAACTGGATGCGGGAATCGGTTTGGGCGGATCTGGGATTTGAGCGATACACCTTCGTCGAGGATTATCCCGGAAAGGATCTGATTCGCAGTTACGTCAGCGACGCTGAGATGTATCAACAGGTCATCCGCTATTACGAGGAAGAATCGAAAACGGGCAATGTGTTCCTGTTCGGCGTCACGATGCAGAATCACGGACCTTACGATTACGAGGATTTCCCCGCCGAGGTATCCCTTAGGGGATATTCGACGGAATACCCCGACGCCGAGCAATATCTTACCCTGATCAATCGGTCGGATGCCGCGCTGGCGGAGTTGATCGCTTATTTCGAGCAATCGGAGCGTCCCGTTGTGGTCATGATGTTCGGTGATCATTTGCCGAATCTTTCGCAGGACTTTTACGAGGAGCTGCACGGCGGCGGATTCGGCTCGGCGGACGAGCATATGCTGCAATATAAGGTGCCCTTTATGATCTGGGCAAACTACGATATTGAGGAGACCTTCGTCGAGTGTACGTCGCTGAACTACCTCTCCAACTATTTGTATGAGGCGATGGGAATCCCGCTTCCGCCGTACAATCGTTTCTTGGCAGAGCTGGAGGAACGTATTCCCGCTATGAACGCCTACTATTATTATTCCGTGGAAAAAAACTGTTTCCTCCCCTACGCCGAGCTTTCGTCTACGGCGGCAGAATGGATCGATTGGTACAAAAAACTGCAGTACAACTGTTTGTTTGATGTGAAGCGGCGCAATCAGATCTTTTTCCCGGTCGACGGGTGAGGTTGGCATCTTGCACAATTTTGAATGCAGTGTTTTGCGGAAAATGCCGAAACTCTGAGGGAAACGGAAAAGGGCTTGCTTTTTTCTCAAAGAAATGATATAATAACTACATCTATGAGCCGTGCGTATATGTAACGGCAATCTAATGGATTCAGGAGAATTACTATGAAACGTAAAACTATGCTTCGACTGGCAGCAGCAGCGTTTGCCGCCCTGCTTTGTTTGAGTGGCTGTGCGGGTGAAAAAGAAGCTACGCAGACCCACGTTGCTACTACTACGGTTCCGGTGACGACGACTACGCCCGTAACTACGCTTGATCCCGGCATTTCCGAACCCGAAGTTGAGGACAACGGCTGGGTATCTGCCATCTTCGGCGGCGGTCCCTTCTGCAATGGTGAGCGCGGTTTGAAGGACGTGAAAGAGGCAGGATGGGATACCATCATGCTTTGGTCTGTTCACGTTCATTCTGACGGTACGTTGTATATGAACGATCTGAAGGTCTGTGAAAACGGAGAGTTCGTCGGCGGCGATACCATGAAGGAGGGCTGGCAGTATCTGAAGGAGGCACCTACTTCGGTCAAGCGGATCGAGCTGTCGGTCGGCGCGTGGGGTACTGCTGACTTTGAATCCATCGCGGCACTGATCGCGCGGGATGGCATCGGTGAGGACACTATTCTGTACAGAAACTTCAAGGCGTTGGTGGATGCCAGCGGCGCGGACGCAATCAACTATGACGACGAATCCAACTACAATGTGGACGATGCGGTTGAGTTCGGCAGAATGGTGGAGAGCATGGGTCTGAAGGTTACCCTTTGCCCCTACACCGCAATGAGTTATTGGGTGGACGTTTACAAGGGACTTGGCTCCGATCTGTGCGACCGCATCTATCTGCAGTGCTACGACGGCGGTGCCGGCAACAATGTGAGAGAATGGTACAACGCCTTCGGCGGCGTAAAGATCATCCCCGGCTACTGGTGTCTCCATTACAACAACTCTGCCGGCGATACTGCCGCGCAGGTACAGCAGAAGCTGGAGAACGTGAAGCGTTGCTCCACGGGCGGTTTTATGTGGCTGTACGATGATATGAAGTATCTTGCCTCTCCCAATAAGACTGCTGATTACGTAGAAGCAATCGAATCTGTAGGAGAGTAATCATAAAAATCCGCCTTCGGGCGGATTTTTTGGATGATTTAAGTTGAAATAACGCGGATAACGGTCACATCTTCTGCAATTTGCGAAAATTGCCTTTCTACTGGCGAAAATTGCGGAGTTATTCCGTTCCTCTTTACATCCAATGAGAATCCGAGTATAATGATGGCAGTAAAATGGATGAAAAGGAGCTTCAAATGAACAATTGGAAACGCTTGATTGCCGGATTGTTGGGAACCGCAATGCTGGTTCCGACAGCGGCAACGCTGATCGCCTGCAACAAGTCGCAGGATCAGCAAACCACCACTACAACGCAAGGAGATAACACCATGAATCCTACTCCGGATAAGACCTCTACGCTGAAGGTCGAGACTATGAAGGTCAACGAGACCGATACTCCCATCGGTCTGGACACTACCCCCGTCTTTTCCTGGATCCCCGCTACCGAAGAGTACGATCAGTTCCAGACTGCTTATCGGGTGATCGTTGCTTCTACCGCGGAAAAGGCAGAGAAGGGCGAGGGCGACCTTTGGGACAGTGGCAAGGTGGATTCCGCCTTCTGCTACAGCGTTCCCTATGCGGGCGCAGAGCTTGCTTCTCACACTACTTATTATTGGGCAGTGCAGGTATGGGACGCCGATAACGCTGTCGGTACCTCTTCCGTTTCGAAATTCTCCACCGGTATTCTGAACAAGAAGGAATGGACCGGCGACTGGATCGGCAGAAAGCCCGACGAATATTCGGTAACCCTGACCGACGCCAAGTGGATCTGGTACATTGGTTCCAATCCCGGAAACAGCGCGCCTGCGGGTATTCCCGAAAAGACGCAATACTTCCGTCTGGACTATTCTCCCGCCGAGGGCAAGACCGTGAAGGAAGCCCTCTTCTTCTACACCGCCGACGACGAGGCAGTGATGTTCCTCAACGGTGTGGAGTGGTCGGAGACTACCGCGTGGTCATCCGGTGCGATCTGTAATCTGACCGGCTCGCTGGAAGCGGATAACGTGATCGGCGTGGCGGCACACAATACCTCCAACGGTTACGCCGGCTTCATCGGCAAGCTGGTGGTCACCTACACCGACGGTACGAAAGAATCCGTCGTTTCCGATAAGGACACTTGGAAGGTCAGCGAGACCGCTTCCGACGGATGGAACACCGTAAGCGGTGATACCTCTGCCTTCCGTACCCCCGATATGTACTGCGATTATGCGGGCGGCCCTTGGTCAGGCGTTGCGCTGGCATCCTCGGGTGACCGTGCGGCAACGCTGCTGCGGAAAGACTTTACCCTGAAGGGGGAGGTTGCCGTGGCGTACCTGTCTATCGCGGGTCTGGGCTTCTTTGAGCTGTTGATCAACGGTAAGACTCCCGACGACACCGTGATGAACTGCTGCAATACCCAGTACAACAAGACCGTCCTTTACCGCACCTTCGACGTGACCTCTATGCTGAAGGCAGGTGAGAACGCCATCGGCGTAGAGCTGGGCAACAGCTTCTACAACGAGCAGGGCGGTGTTTGGAACTGGGCGACCGCATCTTGGCGGGACAACCCCAAGATGTTGCTGCAGATGACCGTTCGCTATACCGACGGTACCACCGAATCCTTCGCCTCCGATACTACCTGGCAGGCGACGGTAGACGGCCCCATCACCTTCAACTCCATCTATTACGGTGAGACCTACGACGCCCGCAAGGAGCTGGGCGACTGGGCAAACGTGGGCTACGACGCCTCCGCTTGGATCGAATCTCTGAAGATGGACGCGCCCACGGGCGAGTTGGTTTGCCAGCTGGAGGATCCTATCCGCCGCGTGGCTTCCTTTGAAGCGAAAGAGATCAAGAAGCTCTCCGACGGCTCTTACGTGATCTACGCTCCCGAAATGATCTCGGGTTGGGCGAAGCTCACCTTCAAGAACCTGACTGCAGGCGATAAGCTCACCATCCTCTACGGTGAAAAGATCCTGGAGAACGGCAACGTCCAGAAGCTGGGCGGCTCCGACGGCACCAACGCAAGCTGGTGGCCTGAGCGTTACAATATGACCGACGAATATATCGCCAAGGGCGGCGAGAGCGAGACCTACGAGCCGAAGTTCAGCTACAAGGGCTACGCGTATATCCAGATCTGGGGCTACGAGGGCGAGCTGACCAAGGACGATATCGTCCTCTACCGCACTGCCAACGACGTTGAGGTCACCGGTACCTTTGAATCCTCCGATCAGCTCATCAACGATCTGCACGCGATGATGGTGCGTACCATGACCAACAACCTGCAGGGCAAGCCCACCGACACTCCCGTTTGGGAAAAGAACGGCTGGCTGGGCGACCTGAACGTAGCGCTGGAGACCTTCACCTACAACTTCGACTTCTCCAATTTCCTGCCCAACTTCGTGGAAATCATGGAAGACTGCTTCGAGCAGTACGGACTGGTGCCCAATATGGTACCCACCTCTGATTGGGGAACGCAACAGCACTACGTATGGAATACCGTATTCGTATTCTCAGTATATGAGCTGTATAACGTCTACGGTATGGACTATTACATGGAAGAGCAGTACAATGTGCTGAAGAAGTATGCAACCGGTATTATTAGCGAGATGAGGCGTTCCAGCTGGATCGCTCCCGACGGACAGCTGGGTGACTGGGTGTCTCCCATGAACGGCGAGAATCTGCCCTATAACGAGTCCCCCAACGAGGGCAGCGGCATCGTTGCTACCGCTTACGTCTACAAGATGCTGGTGACCATGGCGAAGATCGCCGAGATCACCGGTCATACCTCCGACGTGAGCACCTATACCAAGGCTGCTCAGAACATCTACGAGGCGTTCAACGAGAAATTCTACAACCGCAGCGGTTATTACGCTACTACCGTTTGGTACAATAACGGTCCCCAGCGTACCCGATTCCGTCAGACCTCTCAGCTGGTGCCTTTGGCATTCGGTCTGGTGCCCGAGGACAAGATCCAGAAGGTAGTTGACAATCTGGTAGACGACATCGTGGAGAAGGATTACCATCTGGACACCGGATGCGTGGGCGCCAAGGAGATCCTGCCCGTGCTGGCGAACTGTGGCTATGCGGACGTAGCGTATAAGATCCTTACCCGCCGCACCTATCCCTCCTGGGGCTTCATGATCGAAGAGGGCGCTACCTCTTTGTGGGAGATGTGGGAGACCACGACCCGTTCCCGCGCCCACTATTTCCTGGGTACCTACGACGAGTGGCTGTACCAGTATCTTGCCGGTATCACCAACGTGGAGCAGGGCTATCTGAAGTTCACCATTAACCCCTATATCCCCGACGAGCTGAGCTATATCACCTGTACCGAGAACACCGTTCGCGGTATGATCGAATCCTCTTGGAAGAAGAACGAGGACGGCACCGTGACGATGGCGGTTACCGTGCCCTTCGGCTCCGAGGCTACCGTTTACTTCCCCACCGCTGATGCGGCGAAGGTGAAGTGGAACGGAACCGCCATTGCCGACACAATGGACGGTATCCGCTCGGTGGGCACCGACTCCGGTCACGCCTATGCGGTACTGGGCAGTGGCAGCTACGTCTTCGTGACCGCAAACGACGCAGAGTTCCTGTCTCGCACCAATGCGATCTCCGTGAACGTAAAGACCGATCTGCCCGCAATCAAGGACGAGGGCGGCGACACCGAGGAAGAGCCCGAGACCGAGGAGGAGATCGTACATCCTACCGGTACCAATCTTGCCGAGGGTAAGACCGTGACTGCATCTTCTGCGGCAAGCTCTCCCGATTACGGCTGGGCACTGAACAATCTTACCAACGGCGACCGTCAGGATGTCAACAAGGACGGAGAGTATGCTGGCTACACCAGTAACTCCAACACCGGTGCGAATCACACCGAGTGGGTTTGCATCGATCTCGGCTCCGCAATGACCATCAATCAGGTGGTCTGCTACGCCTCTACGCCCACTCCTTCCGTGAAGGAAAGCTGCTACTGCTTCGCTGAGGACTTCGAGATCCAAATCTCTACCGACGGTACCAACTGGACTACCGTTTACAGCGAGGAAGGCTACGAGACTCCCTCCTGGGGTCCCCTCACCTTCGGTTTCGACGACGTGGAAGCCCGTTACGTCCGCTTCTACGCTACCTCCCTCTATCCCAAGGTGACCGACGGTGGCAGATACTACCTCCAGCTCTGCGAGATGGAAGTATATAAAAATTGAATAAATCAATGCGGGACGCTGTCCCGCACCCTGCCCAGGCAATTCGGCGATGCCGAATTGCCTGAGTTGCCTCATCGAGGCAACTCCAACCCTTGAATAAAAAGGGTTCTTGGATCTCCTAAAACTTATAAAAATGGGGCTGTAAAAAAGTCTTTTGCCAACTCAAAGGCTCCCTCCGATGCAGACACTTCGTTTACTGCGGGAGCTGGATCGCAGACGCTTTCAGCGGCTGCGAGACTGAGGGAGAGTGCGCTACTATGGAAGTTTGGTTGTGTTTTATAGTCGCGCAGGCTCCCTCACCCGCTTCGCGGGAGCTCCCTCTCGGAGGGAGCCTTGATATAACCGAAAAAACCATTGCTATAGTGAAAATTTCACTTTTGCAATGGCTTTTTCTTTTCTTATTGCCCTTATGCGGCGATTTCTTTTTTTACAGTACCATTTTTATGAGTTTTGAAGATTTCGCAGTACGCCCTTTCGGGCGTACTGCGGGGGACATTTTTCAAAAGTCCCTTTGGTGGGGTGGGGCGACGCCCCACGGATCAAAGATCAATTGTTTCCAGTCCTGCTGCTTCCAGCTTTTCCTTGTTGCCTACTGCGCAGACGGTGGCGCTCTGCATCAGAGCTTCCAGCTTGTCGGCGTATGCGGCAATCTGTGCGGGAGTGGTGGCGAGAATCTCGGCGCGAGTCTTCTGACGGAAGTCCTCGGTGACGCCTTCGAAGTAATGGCTGTCGGCGGCGGCACCCTTCTGAGACGCGCTCATCGGGCGATCCACGCCTGCCATAGTGGAAATGATGTACTGATCCACCGACTCGGCGGTCTCAAAGGAGCGCAGGTATGCGGGGATGGCGGCGTAGGCTGCCAGCGTGGGAGCGGCGGCAGGATCGCGATAGGATGCCATATAGTAAGCACCGGTAGCGTTGGCGCCGAACTGGATGCCATAAGCGCCGCCCTTGACGCGGACTTCGTTCCAGAGATAGTCGTAGGTCAGGATCTTGGACAGCACCTGCATAGAGCCGCTGTATTCCATAGTGCCCAAATAGCTGCCGCCCTCTGCAACGTAGCAAACGCCGGAGGGGATAGCGATGCCCTGTGCGGGCGCGGATGACTTGGGCATTGCCAAAGGAGCGGGCTTCTCGCCGCCTGCGGGCAGGTCAAAGGATGCCATTAGTTCGTCCATCTTGGGAAGCTGTCCTTCTGCGGTCAGGCTGAGCGTCAGGTTTGCCTTGGTGAAGATCTTCTCACACAGCTCGTTCAGCTTGGCGGCAAGGGCGTCGTAACGCTCGTCGAAGTGATCGGCAAGGTCGCAGAGGAAGCGGTAATAGGAGAGACCGTGGAGGGCGACGTTGCAGGCACCGTCGGCGGACAGGGTAGCAAAGATCTCGCCCAGTGCGGCGGAGTTACCGCTGTTGATGTAGCGCATCCGATTGCCGTTGCGGGATTGGAGCACGATCATACCGATCTCGTCCTTCTTCATCAGAGTGGAGGTCAGCACTTCCTTCACGATGGAGGGAGAGTAGGCGATCTCGTCGTCCATGGTAGCGGTGTGAACGGTAAACTGAGGCAGACAGTGGTCGGTATCGCCCTTGAGGGGGTGAGAGCCGGTGCCGCAGGAGAATTCGCCCAGCTTCAGACCGATCTCACAGCGCAGCTCGGCGGCGGTGTGGGATGCGGTGGAGATATTGCCCAACAGCTCAGAGAGCAGGCTGGCATAGGGCAGCTCCTCGGGAGTCAGACCGGACAGATCGAAGTAATATTTCAGATAGCTGATCTTCTTGGTGAACAGCTCGTGATTCAGCAATGTGACGCCTGCCGCAGAGGTGATCTCGA
This sequence comes from Clostridia bacterium, assembly GCA_017451585.1. Lineage (GTDB taxonomy): Bacteria > Bacillota > Clostridia > Oscillospirales > CAG-272 > CAKSQF01. Next base: position 45,259 of record JAFTOC010000011.1, on the reverse strand, counting down.
TGGGCAGCTCGGTGCCTTTTTCACGGATGTCGGAGAGGGCGAGCTTGGGCAGAGTCGCTTTGTCCTCGGGGGTGTCGCCGGAGGACTGGTATTCGATCAGATCCTGCATCTGCTTGACGGTAGCGGCGACCTCTTCCTCGGTCATGGAAGCCTTGAGAGCGGCAAAGCGTGCGGCTTCTGCCTCCGCTTCTTCCTTAGCAAGGGTGTAGGAGGGCAGAGTGGAGACGAATGCGGTATGCTTGCTTCCCAGCACCTTGGTCTTCAAGAGGTTTTCGAAGTAGCCGTTCTCAAGCCCTGCTTTCATATTCTCCAGCGCCTTTTCGAAGGTGATGGCGGCGGCGGGATCGCCTCCGTAGAGCCAGGTGTCCAGCATGGTCAGACCGTAGCCGAGACCTGCGGGAGAGCCGCTGTTGTTACCACGGCGCAGATGGAACTCGGTCTGGTGCAGAACAGCGGCGATCTGCTGGTGGTCGAGACCGTTTTCGGCGTAATCGGTGAGGGTGTCAATCAGCAGCTTGTAGAACTCGTCCTTCTTATCGGCAGAGGTTTTTCTGAGCTGGAAGAGCGCGAAGGGCTGTGCGATGCCGTCCATGACGTAGGCGTAGAAATCCTGCCCCATGCCGCTCTCCATAAACTTTTTCTTGAGCGGAGAGTCGTTGCCCGACGCGATGGCTTCAAAGAGGATGGACATCGCCAAATTCTCCTCGGTGTCGGCGTAGGTGCCTGTGACGGCGGCGTAAGCCAGATATGCGCTCTCCTCTTCCTTGTCACTTTCGGCGGCGGGGTAGTAGGTGACCTTGTCCATGCACTGTACGGGCTTTTGCAGGGCAATGGGAATCGCCTTGTTGATGCGCTGATACTTGCAGAGATACTCGTCGTTGAGGAACGCCAGCCGTTCGGTCACGTCCATGTCACCGTAGAGGAACATATAGCTGTTTTCGGGATGATAGAAGGTGTTGTGAGCGTCCTTGAACTGCTCGTAGCTGAGGTCGGGGATGTTTACGGGGTTACCGCCGGAGCAATGACGGTAACAGGTATCGGGAAAGAGCGCCTGCTTGACCGCCTCAAAGTTGCGGGTGTCCACCGAGGCGAAGGAGCCCTTCATTTCGTTGTACACGACGCCCTTGCAGGATGCGGTACCGTTCTCGTCGATCTCGGTATGCCAGCCCTCCTGCAGGAAGATCTGGGGACGGGTGTGGACGTTGGGACGGAAGGTGGCGTCCATATAGACGCTCATCAGATTGGCAAAATCCTTATCGTTGCAGGAAGCAACGGGGTACACCGTCTTGTCGGGATAGGTCATGGCGTTGAGAAAGGTGTTCATACTGCCCTTGATCAGATCCACGAAGGGTTCCTTGACGGGGTACTTCTCAGAGCCGCAGAGAACCGAGTGCTCCAAAATGTGGAAAACGCCGGTGGAGTCTACGGGGGTAGTGCGGAAGCCCACGTAGAAGACCTTATTGTCGTCGTCAGCCTGCAGATAGATCAGACGCGCGCCTGATTGCTCGTGCTCAAAGGTGTACATCTCCACCGACAGCTCGGAGAGAGGGCGGATCTCGTTCAGACGGAAGCCGGAATAGAGGCTTCCAACGGTAAGTTTGTTCATTGGTTGAATCTCCTTTATGTTGATTTAATTGATTCCGTTTGGTATAGAGACGGCGTCCTGCCGTCCCGTTTGGCGATTTTCACCGTCGGATGGAGGACTTTATCCCGGGAAGTTCGTAGCAATGAGCGCCGATGCGATCTCGGGAGTGATGAAGTCGATGGCATACGTACCGTAGCCGCCTTGAGGAAGGGCGGAGAGGTACTCGGAAAGTTTGGGATTTATATAGTCCGAGACGGTGGTGATATCGGGAATGCCGAACATTCCCGATACGTAACCGCTGGTGAAATTGAGGCAGAAGGTGTGATCAGCCCGTGCGGCAGTCTCGGCAAGGGTTACGATCTTGTTCCATTTGCTTTCCCGTTCGGATTGGTTGGAAAGCTGATAGTTATCCTGCACCTGCATAGACACGCCGTTCTGCATGGTGAAGGCGGCATTGTCTGCCCAGTTATCGGAACAGTTGATGCCGATGGACGCATGAGGATAGCGGCGAACGAGTACGATCTTGCCCCGTGCTTCGCCCAGCGTAGGGATGCGATTCGCAGTATACCACAGACCGGAATCTTCGTTCATGGCGTCGGCGATTGCGGCGGCGAAGGCAGAATCGTTGCTGTCCGCCTCATCGCGGATGCTCATCAGGATCACTTCTCCGGGGTGAGAAGTGAGAAAGGCTTTGCAATCGGCAAGCACTTCGTCAAAGGAAAGCTCCTGAGAGAACGCGCCGTGATAGACGTTCAGCCCGCCGTCCTCCAGCTTCAAACGGATGTCCAAAAAGCGAACGCCGCCGGTAAGCTGATCGCCGATGGAAAGGGATTGGCATTTGTAGTATTTACTAAGTGCACCGTCCAGATCGGCGCCGCTGTCGTGGGTGCCGGGGATGGTGAGCTCGGCGAGCGAACGCGCGTCGGGCAGGGCGCCCATCCAATCGGTGAGAGAGCCGTTCCAAGGCATCAGGGTCAGATCGGCGGCATCGCCAAGGGCTTCGGCGGTCTGGGCTGCCTGATGGACGATCACACCGTCCTGCTCCAGCTTCAGCGACAGATCGGTATAGCTTCCGTCGGTAAGACCTTCCACCGTCAGGATCCGCAAAGCGGTGTTCTCGGCGGCGGTATAGGTAGTGCCGCCTGCTTTTACCGTGCGGTAAAGGGGAAGATCCGCAAGCGTTTCACGAACCGCTTCGGGAGCGGCGGAACCCTCGAAGGAGAGCGTTACGGTGACGGTGCTTGCGTCGGTCGCGGCAGGGATCGCCAATACGACCCGCAGATCGTGGGTGTAGGGGGCGTCTCCCGCTCTGGCGGACAACCAAGCTGCAGGCGTATTTCCGTCGGCAGAGAGTGTGGAACTGTTGTCGGCATGGATCAGAAAAGTGGGAAAGCAGAGCAGGCAGGTCAGCCCCAGCAGGACCCGAAGGATTCGTTTTTTCAACATCGTTACAACCTCGTGGATCGGATCATTGCGCGGAGCCGCCGTCTTCCGGATCGTCGGAAGAATCGGAGCTATCGTTTTCGGGATCGTCAGACGGTTCCTCCGATTCAGTCCCGTCTGTTTGTGCGGCGACCGTGGCCGACGCCCTCTGTTTTCGTTTTTTCAGACGGTGGTCAACGGCTTCCTTCAGGAGCGTATAGATCACGGCGAAAATCGGAACGCCGAAGATCATGCCGAAGAATCCGAACAGCCCGCTCATGATTACGATAGCGATCATGATCCAGACGGGGGAAAGACCCAGGGAATCGCCCAACACCTGCGGCTCGACCACGTTACCCTCCAATTGCTGGAGGATCAGTACCATAATGATAAAGGGGATCAGCTTGGCAGGATCCGAGATCAGAATGACAAAACCGCCGATGAAGGCACCGATGAACGGTCCGAAGAAGGGGATGATGTTGGTGATACCGATGATCAGTGCCAGCATCTGATAGTAGGGAATCCCCAGGATCATCATAGCAATCAGTGCCAGAACGCCAATGATGGTGGAATCTAAAATCTTCCCTGCGACGAATTTGCCGAATTTGCGATCGACCTCTACGACGACGTGGCGCAGATAATGGAATCCGCGGCGGGGAAGGAACGCACGGCACAGACGTTGGAGTTGGCTACTGAGTTTTTCCTTGGAGGCAAGGAAATAGATGGACAGGAATACGCTGAGGATCAGGTTGGTGATGCCCGAGGCGATGGAAGAAACAACGGAAACGGCAAAGTTGGGCAGGCTGGACAGCAGACTTGAGAGCATTCCGGAGGCGTCTTCCACAAATCCGGAGATCCATGCTTTCAGATCGATACGGGAGTTGACCAGGTCGTAAAGATTTCCAATAGTTTCGTTGCTGTTGACCAGCTTCTGCAATTGCTCGGGAAGCGCACGGATGTAGGATTCCAGATTACCCAGCAGACTGAGCAGGGAGTCGATGCACTGGGGGATAACGATCCAAAGGATCATGGAGATGATGGCAAGAAATAGGAGATAGGTACACAGGATAGAGACACCGCGCATCGGATGGGAGCGATCTTTGGCAGGCTCTGGATGAAAAGAGGGACGGTTCTTTTGGGCTGTTTTTTTGGCGTATTTGGCGCTGCGTGCGGCAATCTCCGCGCCAACCGATTCCTTGGCGGCGGCAAGCTCGGCGCGTGCCTGTGCCAACTCTTGTGCGGCAGCATCCCGACCGGCTTCGGTAGAACCTTCATTGGCGCGAATGCTGTCAAATTTCAGTTTGGTCTGAAAGAGCTTTTTCCGCGCTTTTCGCAAAGTACGGCGAGGCTTGGAGATGAACACCACGTTTTCGAAAAAGCTCATGCACGGATTCAGAAGGTAAGCGATGAGCATACCGATCAGGATGGGCGAAAGAATGCTCATGAAAAACTCAAATACGCTGATGCATTTTTCGCTGTTCATCAGAAAGAAGATGAAAACTGCGGCGATGAACAGAGTGATCAGTGCGTACAGAGCGATCGTGGTATACTTTTTGTTAAATCCTACGTTGTGAGAGGAGCGGACGACGTGCCGATGCTCGTGATGGGGTTCTTTTTTCATAGAGATACCTTTCTGCGAATGCGGTGAAGATTTGTACGGCGGCGTGATTGCCGCAATCGGGTTCGATGAGGATTCGTTCGGAACAGATCTATATTCACAATTATTGTACAACAAACGGCTGGAAAAAGCAATAGATTTGCCGAAAACGCTTGCAAATTTTTTGTGAAAATGCTATACTGTAAGAAACTTGTTTGGATTCCGCTTACCGTTTACTCTATTCTATTTTTCAAGGAGCGATATATGCAAAATTTTTCCTTGTCGGAGGAGCGTCGCGTGGCGCTCTGCCGCTGTGACAGCTACGATCCATCCCTTCTGAAAGAACTGCTTTCTGCCCAGTGGCGGCAGATCGGTCTGACCGAGGACTTTTTCCGCGATAAAAAGGTGGTGCTCAAGCCCAATCTGGTACGGAAGATGGACGCCTCGCTGGCAGGCACCACCCATCCTGCCGTGGCGGTGGCGGTGGCAGAGCTTTGCAGAGAATGGGGCGCCGCCGACGTGCTGATGGTGGAAAGTCCGGGCGGTCCCTATACCGAAGGTGCTTTACGCGCGGCATATCGGATCTGCGGGATGGAGGCGGCGTCCGAGGGCGGTGCCTTCCGTCTGAACTACGACACCGCATGGCAGTCGGTGGACTATCCCGACGGCGTGGCGTCCAAGTCCTTCCACATTCTGACTCCCATTCTGGAGGCGGACGTGGTGGTGAATCTGTGCAAGCTGAAGTCTCACGGGCTGACCATGATGACCGGCGCGGTGAAGAATTATTTCGGTACCATCCCCGGCACCGAGAAATTTGAGATGCACGCCCGTTTCCCCGACATCCGCGATTTTTCCGAACAGCTGGTGGATCTTTGCGCCTATCACGCCAAAGCTCGTCCTATGCTCAACGTGATGGATGCGGTGGTAGGTATGGAGGGCAACGGCCCTACCAACGGCAAAGCCCGCAAGATCGGCGCGCTCCTTAGCTCTCAAAATCCCTTCGCGCTGGACGACGTGGCGTCCCGTCTGATCGGCTTGGAGAGAAAGGTCATCCATCTGGAGCAAGGAAGAGAACGAGGCTATATCGGTACTCCGACGGTGATCGGCGAGGCGCCCGAATCGCTTCGGGTGGAGGATTTTCTCCCGCCCGACAGCGCGAAGAAGAATACCATCACGTGGCTGTCCGAGTTTTGGGGCGGTCGGCTGATGCGCTTTTTCGAGCCCCGTCCCGCTATCAATAAAAAGAAGTGCGTTGGATGCGGCGAATGCGTCCGCTCCTGTCCCGCCCATACGATCACCATGAACGAGAAAAAGCGGCGTCCCGTGATCGAGCCGTCCGCTTGTATCAAGTGCTTTTGTTGTCAGGAGCTTTGTCCCAAGGACGCGGTGAAGATCAAGCAGAATTTTCTCATAAAACTGGTGAAATAAAAGGAATAACGGAAATGGAACAAACTTATTTTTGCCCCGCTAAGATCAATCTGTTTTTGGAGGTGGGGGATCTGCGCCCCGACGGCTATCACGACATCGACTCGGTGATGCAGGCGATCGCGCTGTGCGATACGGTCACCGTCCGTCTGATCCCCGGAAAGGGGCGGATCACGCTGACCTGCGATCATCCGAATCTGCCCCGCGATGGGGGAAATATCGCCTATCGCGCGGCAGAGTCCTATCTTGCCGAAGCGGGGATCGACGGCTACGACGTGTTTGTGGAGATCCAAAAAAAGATCCCCCTCGCCGCAGGACTTGCGGGAGGGAGTACCGACGCCGCAGGCGTTGTGCGGGCGATGCAGGAGATGTTGGGTGCGCTGTCCGAGGACGCGCTCTACGCTCTTGCGCGGCGGTTGGGGGCGGACGTGCCCTTCTGCTTGCGCTTGGGCTGTTGCCGCACCGAGGGGATCGGCGAGGTACTGACTCCCTATCCCGCTCTGACCCGCGATGCTATCGTGGTGGTAGCCAAAAAAGGGGAGGGCGTTTCTACTAAGGAAGCCTATCGGCTGATGGATCTGCCGCGGGAGCGCCTGTCGTCCGCGTCCATGCTCCGTGCGCTGGAGAGGAGGGACGGCGGCGAGATCGCCGCACTCCTTTACAACGGATTCGAATCGGTGATCCTTCCGCTCCGCCCCTATGCCGCTCACGCCAAGCAGGTGATGATCGGCGAGGGAGCCGCAGGCGCACTGATGAGCGGAAGCGGTCCCTCGGTCTTCGGGATCTTCTTCAATTGGGACGATGCCGAACGGGTCTATAACCGCCTGCTGGGAGAGGGCTACGAGACCTTTCTCGTCCATCCTGTGGTGTGATTTACGAACAGAACAGATCGATCAGAAGCCGTTTGCGAAAGCTTTGCAGGCGGCTTTCGCTGTAGAGGGAGGAGCGGAGCGCTTCTTCCTCTTTTGCAAGCGTGCGGTATTCGGCAAGACGGCGATCCAGATGTCCTTCCAGCGCACCGACCGCTACGGCAAGGTTTCGCCACGCGCGCCGCTGTTCGGTGGTGTGAGGGAGCAAATAGCGACGCAGGGAAAGCTGTCTGTTCTGCCGCTCGGCGGGGGCATCGATGAGATAGCAAAGATTGCACGGGGGAAACCAAACGCCGACGACCTCTTCAGTGAGCGCGTCGGTGAGGAGCACGAGGCGGCATCCTCTCTCCCTTGCCTTGTCGGTAAGAGCCGAGAGAAACAGAGAATCGAGGCTGTATATCCCCTGCAGACCAATGACCTTGGTGTCAGCAGAGAAGGGAAGCCGCAGGATCGACCTGCCCTCACCGTCACGGCAGGCGATAGGCAGCGTCTCTTCCCCTCCGTCGCCGCGAGGAAGCCGACGAACGATCCGTTCTGCCCGCGATCGGAGGGCGTCACAGTCCGCGATCTTCCGGGCTACGGTGGAGAGCAGCCGTTTGTTGTCTGCGATGGCTCTGCCGATCGAGCCAATTTCGACGGTCATCGCTTGTCGCTGTGCGGCAATGCCGTCTGCCTTGGCGAGCACGGGCACCCCCTCAGGCGGCGTGGGAAGATTGCAGTCGATTAGTTCTTCGGCTCCGTTTAATGAGTCGGCAGAAAGGGTAAAGTGTCCCATTCCCTCTACCGAAAGGGAAACCGGGCGGTCGGGAAGCAGTGGGTCGTAGATCGCAGAGACGGTACGGCGGCGGTTGGCGGCTTCTCCTGCGATGGAGGCGAGAAGTCGGGAGCGCCAAAAGGGATCGCGTCCCCAAAGCAGTCGTTGGGAAGTGCGTTCGGAGGGGGGAGCCGTAGGGAGGCTTCGTATGGATGCAAAGCGGGCGGCAGGTGCGTCTGCCGCCGAGGGGGAAAAAGACATAGCTCGGTACTCACTTTCATTGGGATTGATACCATTCTATGTATTTTTCGGCAGATGGTGCGTTTGACGGAGGAATCGGGCAAGCTACTTGCGCGAAGTTTGCTTTTTTTATTGACAGATGCGGCAGATCGTGATAAAATAAGAATAATAACCGAAATTTGCGACCGATTGGAAAGGATGTTGCGTATGAAACGATCGATTTTCATTTTGTTTATACTTGCGTCGCTTCTGCTGACCGCTTGCGGCGATCCTGCGTCCGGGAAGCTTCCCGCTGACAAGACCGACGAGATCACCGCGACCGTTACGACTACGGCGACAGTTTCCGAACCGACTACCACTCCGAACGCGCCGATAACCACCGCGCCTCTGCCGAAAACTACCGCACCCGATACCTCCGAGTCTCCCGAGACAGAGCCGCCCCGAACCGAGCTTCCCGAGACAGAGCCCCCCGAGACCGCCGATACACCGGTAACCGATGCACCGCCCGTTACCGAAGCGCCTGCAGTTACCGAGGAGCTGCTTGCGATGGGACCCGTACCGACGGTATTGGAATACGCGGATCGCGAGATCCTGTATACCTCGGGCGAAACGCCTCTTGTCACTGCGGACGGAACGCCGCTGACCGTTCTTCGCGCCGGTCACGCCGTGATCGCCGTGGCGCGCACCGACGAGACGGTCACGATCCTCTATCGGGGGTGGCTGTGCGTGCTGGATGCCGATCGGCTGACGGCAGAAGCCCCTTCGTCAGCCGCCGAAACGCAGAACACCCTTGGCGGGATCTACTATCCCGCAGGCGGGCGGCTGATCGCCGTAGACGCAGGGCATCAGGGCAAGGGAATGAAGGATCAGGAGCCGCTGGGTCCCGGATCTACCGATATGAAGACCATGCTGTCTACCGGAACGGCAGGTGTGTCTACGCGAATTGCTGAGCGGGAACTGAATCTGCAAGTGTCTCTGCTTCTTAGGGACGAGCTGATCGCCCACGGTTATAGCGTGATGATGATCCGTGAGTCCCACGAGGTGACGCTCAGCAATGCACAGCGGGCGCTGATCGCTAACGCCTACGGCGCGGACGCCTTCGTTCGCGTTCACGCCAACGGTTCGACCAATCCGGACGCTCGCGGGGCGATGACCATCTGTCAGACCGCCAACAATCCCTATAACGGAGAGCTGTACGAGGAAAGCTACGCGCTGTCCGAGTGTATGCTGGAAAGCTATTGCGTGGCGACCGGAATTCAGCTGAACAACATTTGGATGACCGACACTATGACCGGAATCAACTGGGCGGAGGTGCCCGTGACCATCATGGAGATGGGCTATATGTCCAACGTCGAAGAAGACGAGCTGATGGCGACCGACGCCTTCCGCAAAAACGCCGCCGTTGGTATGGCGAACGGTTTGGATGCGTATTTTGAATGGAAAAACACAGATTCAATCATCGGCAAATCAAATACGGGGCTGTCTCATTGAGACAGCCCCGTCGGCTTTATGTATTGGGTTAGATCGGTTGACCGCTTGGCTTAGAACAGGTCATCGCCCTCCATCAGATACCAAGAGCCGTCGATTTTGATCAGCGTCAGAGTGACTGTATCTTCGATCTCGTCATCCTCAAAGGTGATGACGTAATCGATCTCAACTTCCTTGGCGGACTCGATATTGATGTCGAGCATTTCCATATAGGTTTCCAGATCGTCCAGGTCGTACTCTTCTTCATCAACGATCTCAAATTCGTAGCTTTCGAAATCGCCGTACTTCTTTTCCGCTGCCTTCAAAGTGTCTTTGAGCTCGTCTTCTGTTTCGTCACGGAAATCGTCTATGTCGCCGTAATAATCTTCATACACTTCCAACATTGCATCGGGCATGAGATCCATGGCGGCGTCTACGTCTGCGTAGCAGCTTGCCTGGAAGTACAGATCGACGGCATCTTCCATGCTATTACCGCTCAGCAGGGAGACGAGCAGGATGATCAGCGCGATCAGAACGGCACCGACGCCGCCTGCAATGATACCGATAATGGCACCCTTGGGCAGACCCTTCTTCTTGGTGGCTACGGTTGTGCCGCAGTTGGTGCAGAACGCGGAGCCGGTGGGCACGGTGGCACCGCAGGTGGGACATACGGAAGGCTGAGGTGCGGGAGCAGGTACAGGCGCGGGAGCCGTCATCTGCTTACCGCAGTTGGTGCAGAATGCGGAGCCGACGGGCACGGGAGCGCCGCAGGCGGGACATACGCCGGATTGGGAAGTGGGAGCAGGCTGAGCTGCTTCTGCCTTCTGACCGCAATTGGTGCAGAATACAGAGTTATCGGGGATAACGCTGTTACAATGCTTACAAATCATATATAATTCTCCTTTGTTTACGACAGACGTGCGTTGCGATCCGCCTGCCGCAATAGTATTTTTACCATTATAACATAACCGTTTAGAAAATGCAACAGTTTTTTAATGAAATGTGAATATTTTATTGATCCTCCCGACGGTGAAAAAATTTTGTGAAAACGCGCCGCACCTGTTTACTTTTGTCGCATTTTCGATTATAATGTATGTATGAATCATTGCAAGGCGGAGGAGGATCCGCCGAATCTGCACAAGAAGGACTGACCGTATGGCACAGGATATGTTTCGCGCCGCTGTGGTGGACATCGGCTCCAATACCATTAAAATGACAATTTACGACTATAACCGTCGCACCCGACAGCTTTCCGAGCGTCGGAGGCGAACGGTCAACGCAGGGCTGATCGCCTACGTGCGGCAGGGGCTGCTCACCGAGGCGGGGATCCGCATTCTGGTGGACGCCGTTCGGGAGCTGAAGGCAGTTGCCAACGCTGACCGATGCAATCGGGTCTATCCCTTCGCTACTGCAGGGCTCCGTGCCGCCGCCAACGCGCGCGCGGTGATCGAGATCGTACGCCGGGAGACCGGACTTTCCATCGACCTAATCAGCGGCGACAGCGAGGCGCGGCTGACCTTTGAATCCCTGCTCCCCTCCTTAGATCCGGCTGTTAATTCCGGTCTGGTCATCGATATGGGCGGCGGAAGCACCGAGCTGGTAGGCTTTGCCCGCCGACGGGCGCAAAAGAACGTCTCCCTGCGGCTGGGCGCGCTGGTGATCTATAACAAATTCGTTTCCAATATTCTTCCTACGCCCAAGGAAGCCGCCAAGATCCGCTCCTACGTTTGTGCCAAGCTGGCGGGACATCCCTGGGCGCATGAGTACGGCTCGGTGCTCTATATCAACGGCGGAACGGGACGCACGCTGGCACGGCTTCACGCCCTTCAGCGGGGCGGCGAGAGCGTTTTGCCTTATACCGTCTCCTATGAAGATATGGAAGATCTGATGAATCAGATTACTTCCATGGACAAGGACGTCAAGCAGCTGCTGGTCAAGGAGGTCTCCAGCCGGATCCACACGTTTCCCGCAGGTCTTGCGGCGCTCCTCGGCATTATGGATTACACCGGCGCAGATCGGGTGGTCATCACGACCGCCAGCATTCGGGAGGGCTATTTGCACAGACGCCTGAATCGGGAGGACGTTCGGGATCTTGAGACCGTGAGCGATCGGGAGGAATAGGATATGCAGAAGGAAGAATCGAGACAGGGAAGCAGTACGGTCATGGAGGGGATGATCTCCTTTCGTGCCGTGATCCGCGGAATCGAGAGCGGCGTTTCGGATCGCCGTATTCTGTGCGTGCTTTACGATCGCTCCAAGGAGCGATCTATCGCGGGACACCTGTCCTATATCCGCGCGATGAGCTATCGCTACGAGTTTGAGGTGGTTCCCGTTGACGGTGCCGATATCGACGCCCTTGCCACCGGCACCAGCCACGGCGGCATTCTCGCTGTTTGTACGGAGCGGACTCTCCCCGATCTGTCGGCGGCAGAGATCGCCGTGGGCGGCTTTTACGTGATGATCGAGGGGATCGAAGACCCCTACAATTTCGGCTACGCCCTGCGTTCTCTTTACGCGGCGGGCGTAGACGGCGTCCTGCTTTCCCCCCGCAATTGGATGACGGCGGCAGGTGTGGTCTGCCGTGCTTCTGCCGGTGCATCGGAGCAACTGCCGCTCTATATTGCCGAGAGTATCGATGCCTTGGAACGGTTTCACCGTTACGGTTATCGGGTGCTGGCATCGGATCTGGAACATTCTGCGCCCATGTGGGAGAGCGACCTCACGCTCCCTTTGCTCCTGATCGTAGGCGGAGAGCGGCGCGGCATCTCCCGTATGCTCCTGGATCGGTGTGACGGGATCGTGCGCATCGATTACGGCAGAGAATTCGGAGCCGCGCTGTCGGCGGCGTCCGCCGCAACGGTGCTGGCGTTTGAGGTATTGCGACAAAATCGAACGTAATCAGAAGCCGAAAGGTTTTATACCTTTCGGTTTCTAAATTTTTTTGAAAAATGTCGAAAAATCGTGCGAGGTTTTTCAAAAATGCACGGCTTATATTATAGTAGGTATTTTAGAAAGGAGCCATATGAAGTATACTGACAAGAAAAACGATACCGAAACGATGTCCGATGAAGCGATCATTGAACTCTATTGGAACCGAAACGAGGACGCTATCCTTGCCACAGATGATAAATACGGGCGATATCTGTACGCTCTCGCATATAATATAGTTCGGGATGATCCCGATTGTGAGGAGTGCTTGAACGACACTTATCTCAGCACGTGGAACCGCATCCCACCCACCAGACCAAACGTGTTTCAGATTTTTCTCTCTAAGATCACCCGCAACTTGGCAGTAGATAAATACCGTAAGAGAAGTGCCGCCAAGCGAGTTCCCTCCGAGCTGACGCTCTCGCTGGAGGAACTGGACGAGTGCATCCCGTCGGAGACTACCGTGGAGGATGACTACGCCACCAAGGAGATCGGCGACATCTTATACACCTATCTGCGGAGTCTTAACAAACGGTCGCTGATGATCTTTATCTGCCGATATTACTTTGCCGACAGTATCGAAACTATCGCCGTTATGCTGAAGATCAGCGAGAGCACAGTTTACCGTGAGCTGGCGGCTATCCGTACAGGGCTAAAGCAACGGCTGGAGGCGGGAGGGTACTGGCGTGAGTAAGCAAGATCGCAAGCTGGATCTGATCACGGGCATTCCTTCTGATCTTTTGGAGTTTTGCGCCGCGAAACGCTTCAAGCTGTTGACCAAGAGAAGGGCGGTAAGCGGTGCTGGGCTTGTGCCTCGCAAGCAACGTCCATTCTCTCATAAAAAGGTTTGGACTACCACTATTGCGGCGCTTCTGTTCTTTGCTGTAGGGCTGTCTTTGTTCTTCGTGTTCTTCGAAGAAGGAAAGCAGATCCCCGTTTATTTGGGAATGACCGTTTCGAAAGAAGCACCCGCGCAGATCGAGCGTACCTATTTAACCGACCGCTCCCAAGTGCTGTACGATACACCATCCTCCGACCTGATTCTTTTGTCTGATCGTTCAGACAAAGACCGTAATCTCCGTTCGGCAACGGCAGACAGTTCCTTCGCGAATGACGCGTTAAATGCGCCGATCTATTACGTGGATTCCGGCGAGGATTTCTACATCACCGTACATATTGACAACCCGGACAAATTCGAGATCGTTTCCTTCACGCTCAACGGTGAGAAGTACTCATCTTATATGTTCGAGGACGGATCGGATATGGAAAATCTGATTCTCAAATGTAATCCGGGCGATGCCGGGGGGATTGTAGAATACACCATTGACGCGATCAAATACATTGACGGTACCGAGATCAAGGATGTCCGCTTGAAGGGCGAACGAACCGTGCAGGTCGGCGTGTATACAGAGAATCAACCTACCGCCGCTTTTTCAGAGATTACCACCGATTTCAATCAGATCAGTGTGGCCGTTACCGTGAGCGACGCCGCAGATCTGCTGACACTGAACGAGGGCAAGGTCTATGCCGTTCTGTATAAAGGCACATCTGCGGTGAAGAAGCAGGAGATTTCTTTCACCGAGAAGTCGGTCGTTCACTTTACGGGGCTTACCGACGGTACCGAGTACCGGGTTTCCATTGTTGCAGACTACGATGCGATGGATGGCGCCGGAAGGTTTGAACGCATCATCGGTGAGCAGTCGGTCGCTACGCTTGCGGTAGTGACACCGCAAGTTTCCACGGTTTCCCACACGGAAGCAATTGTTAAACTGGTCTGGAACGACGATGCACCCGACAAGACCGTTGTATCCTTTGCACTGTATAAAGACGGCAAAAAGATCCGAGATCTGAGCGGTGACGAGACGAAGCTTACCGATCTGCAACCCGGAATTGTGTATACGTTAAAGGTAGAGTACAATTATAACGGCTCCGTCAGGACGCGTTCGATCAACTTCACCACTGAATCGGTTTCCGAGCCGACGCTTGCCATTACCGATGTGCAGCCCGATCTTCATTCAGTCAGTATGAAGCTGAGCGAGAACGATCCGAATGATTTGCTGACGATAGATAGGATCTGGCTGAAGCTGGACGGAACCACCGTAGCCACGGCGGCTGTGGGTTCCTCTGTGACATTTACCGATCTAGAGGTGCTGAAAACCTATACGGTCGAGGTGACTTACTCCTATGATCTGATGGACGGTGCGGGCAAGCAGACGAAGACTGTATTGCAGAATGTCGTGACGCAAAGCAAGGGCTTGGAAATCTATGAAGGTGCGATCATGGGAATCGGTACTTGCACGGATCAAGAGGTGTATGTGAATATGCCGCTCTTAGCCAGTGCGTTCCGCGCGTCTCCCATTGTATCGGTTATAATGGGAGACGGCGTGACAGAAATCGGACCTCACGCATTTCAGGACTGCACAGTGCTGACGAATGTGGAGCTTTCCGATACCCTTACTGCCGTATCTTTCTATGCTTTTGATGAATGTAAGGCATTGACCGATATCACGCTGCCCGACGGAATCACTTGTATTAAGGAAGGTGCGTTTAACAAAAGCGGACTTCAAACCATTCGGTTCGGGAAAAACACGGAAACGATCGGTGCATTTGCGTTCGCCCATTGTGACGGTATGCTATCGATCATCTTGCCGGAAAACATAAAGGCGTTGGGTGAAAAAACTTTTTACGAATGCACGAAGCTTGTGTCGGTCACGCTTCCTGCGGGGCTGAAAACAATCGGTAACAGTGTCTTCGAAAATTGCCATGAACTGAAAGAGCTCAATCTTCCGCAAAGCGTCGAGGTGATCGGTGATAATGCCTTTACCTGCTGCTTCAAATTGAGAATTGAAGATCTTCCTGACAGCTTGACTACCATTGGCAATTCTGCCTTCAAATCCACAACGCTGGTGTCTAATTTCCAAACGATCATTCCGTCCACGGTGACGTATATCGGAATGAATGCCTTCAATTGTGATGTCATTTGTGCGGAAGTAACGGAAAAGCCGGATGCCTGGAACATCGGTTGGGCAGGCTCATCCTCCTTCGTTATCTGGGGTGCCCAGTCGTTTGAGACCGATATGCAGGGCGTATGCTACGTCGTTCGGCAGGACGGAAAGAGGGTAGTAGTCGGACACGACGGGCTCTCCCGCGAGGTGATCCTGCCCGATGGAGTGGTAGCGATCGTCGAAGGTGTATTCGAGAATTGTGAAAAGCTTCAGGAAATCTCAATTCCCGATGGGGTTGAGATTATAGGAGAAGACACCTTCCGATACTGCACGCACCTGAATAAGGTGACTTTGCCCAACACGCTTACCACCATCAAAGAAGGTGCGTTTTCCGAGTGTTGGGGGCTGACCGAAATGACACTGCCGGATAGCGTTACCTATATTGCAGATCGCGCGTTCCAGGGTTGTGGTAACCTTGGGCGTAGTGACTTTCCGATCCCTGCAGGGGTGACGTATATCGGTGATTATGCCTTTGAGGGCAGTTGCTTGCATTCTATCGCGATTCCCGAAGGTGTTACCAAAATCGGAGATTACGCCTTCATCCATTGCGACGCATTGGCTGATATAACTCTCCCGCAAAGTCTCAAAGAGATCGGCGTGAACGCCTTCCAGTATTGTACCTCGATACGCTCCATCACGCTTCCCGACGGTCTGGAGATCATCGGCGAATACGCTTTTGACAATACTACGGCTCTTAATCAGATCACCATTCCCGCCAGTGTTCAAAAGATCGGCAATTACGCCTTCGGAGATTACGGTTATATCAACATTTATTGTCAAGCGGAATCTAAGCCTGATGGCTGGCACGCCCGCTGGGCAGGAAGCGATGCCACCGTCTATTGGAATGCAACTGCGACCGTCATCAAGGAATAGTGCGCAGTAGCATCCAATATCTTCGTGTTTTTTGCTGCACGAAGAGGTAAAACAGCACATGAAATAGAAAAATTTTAAGATAAATGGAGGAGTTTTCAATGGATACCAGCGTATACATCTTTCTGATCGTATTCGCAGCAATAGCTTGTTTGATTGGAGCCGGAGTACTGATCTCCAAAATGCGCTCAAAGCCGTCCGGGACGATTCGTCCGACCCCGCGAGAACCGAGAGGTCTTTACGGCGGTTCCGGAGCACCGACGGGGTCTGCAATACCCGGATATCCCACTCCCGGCGTGCGTCCGGCTACGTCCGGCGCAGGCGCCCCTGCCGCGAAGCCGATTGCGGCTGAGCCGGTGATGGCGCAGATCACTATTTACGGAAATTCAAATGGTGGGGGGATGGTGTGTTGTCCCGCCTGTGACGGTGAAAATACACCGTCTGCAAAACACTGTCACATTTGCGGGCAGATACTGCCTGGGAAAGGAGCATAACGATTATGATATGCAAATGGTGCGGCGCAGACATCGCTGCGAAAGACCAAAAATGTGGAAGATGCGGGCGTGACGTTGCCCCCAGCTCCGACTGTGGAGGATTTTACGATATCGTTCCGAGTGCAAAGCCGACGACTTCTGCGGCGCCCGCTCCCGTGGCGCCTGTTCCCGTGGTACCCGTAGCATCTCCTCCGGCACCGCAGAAGAAAAAGTTCAACTTGGCTCTGTTCCTGTCGGCAGTGCTGTGCGGGCTGTGGTTGATCACGCTGATCTTTCTGATCGGACTTTCCGGTCGCTTGGATCAGTTCAATAAGGAACGGAATGATCTGGAGGACAAGATCGACGAGCTTTCCGAGCAGATCGAACGGTATCACGACGGCGAGGACGAGCCCGCTCTGCCCGAAACCGAGGATACTCCCGTGACGGACGAGAATCCCGGGAATGAGGGAAACACGGATACCGAAAACGGTGGTAACATCGAAAACGGCGAGAATGCCGAAAACGGTGAGAATGCCGAAGACGGCGAGAATGCCGAAGACGGCGAGAATGCCGAAGACGGCGAGAATGCCGAAGACGGCGAGAATACCGGAAACGGTGAGAATGCCGGAAACGGTGAGAATGCCGAAAACGGTGAGAATACAGAGAACGACAAAGAGGATAGCGCGGAGATATAAATAAACGACGGCACCGTTGTTATATGACAAATTGTTTTATTGAAATTAATTAAAATTATATTTTTGGAGGAATTTATTATGAACAACAACTATCAGGGGAACTACCAGAATAATCAGAGTAACTATCAGGGCGGTCAGGCTATGGACTACACCGTCGACATGGTGTTCTGCATCGACGCTACCGGCAGTATGGAGGATATGAGCGGCAAGCAGAATAAGATCATCAATATGGTCAAGCAGAACGCTCTTAACTTCTATAACGATTTCAGCGACGTTATGAACCACAAGGGCAAGTCCGTCCGTCAGTTGCGCGTACGTATCGTTGCGTTCCGCGATTATATCGCCGATCAGGAAAACGCTATGCTGGTGACTGACTTCTTCCTTTTGCCCCAGCAGGCAGCAGAATTTGAGGCTTGTATCAACAGCATCCACGCACAGGGCGGCGGCGATCTCCCCGAGGACGGTCTGGAAGCACTGGCTTACGCGATCAAGTCCCAGTGGACCACTGAAGGTACTAAGAAGCGTCAGGTCATCGTCGTTTGGACCGACGCCGGTACTCATGAGATCGGATTTGGTAGCAGATCTCCCTACTATCCCGGCGGTATGCCTGCCAATATGTCCGAACTGAACGATTGGTGGGATGATATGCATCCTAACGCCAAGCGTCTGGTTATGTTTGCGCCCGACGAAGAGGGTTGGAGCTACATCTCCCGCACTTGGGACAATACCGTTCACATTCCTTCCGCTGCAGGTAACGGTCTTGCAGAGCAGAATTACGCCGAGATCCTGAGCGCTATCGCAAACTCCGTCTGATCAGCAATTCAAATGAAATTTTGGAAGGAAATAATTTGATGAAACAAAATCTTCCTCTTGATTTCGTTCTCTCGTTCTGTCGGGATAAGATCCCTGGACAGGGTGAGGACAGTTATTGTTACAGCTTTTGTGATACTGCGGGTATGCTGGGCGTTTTCGACGGCTGCGGTGGTGCAGGAGCAAGAAAGCATCAGTATTATTCCGATCGGAGCGAGGCGTATATGGCTTCTCGTCTATGCTCCGGGGTGTTTTTCGACAGTTTTCGCGAAGTATTTCCTTGTGAGTACTCTGCACAGCAGTTGACTGCTGAGGTTTTTGCTCCCCGCGTGGCGCAGAGACTTTCTGCCTATCAACCTCCCAAGGATCCCTCCGGTTTCCAGATCAAAGGCTCGATGGTGCGCACACTGCCTACTACCGCGGCCGTGGCGCTGGTGCAGCAGGAGGAGAACGGAAAATGCCTGGTCAGCGCTATTTGGGCGGGCGATTCCCGTGTGTATATCCTTGACGCGAAGGGACTTGCGCAACTGACGGTGGATCATACGACGGTATCCGACCCGATGGAGAATATCTATGAAGACGGCATTTTGAAGAATATCCTCTGCAGTGACCGAAAAGTAGATCTGCACTGCTGTACCGTAGAGGTGAAGGGACCGTTTATGGCTTTCTCCGCTACGGACGGTTGCTTTGGATATGTGTCTACGCCAATGGAGTTTGAAGGGATTCTGCTGGCGACGCTTCTGCGTGCCGAAAATCCGTCGGAATGGGAAACGACGCTTGCGGATCTGATCGGCAAGTTCGCGGGGGATGACCATACCCTCTGCCTGGGCGCGTTCGGTTACAAAACCTTCAGCGCTTTGCAAGACAGCATGAAGGAGCGCTTCGCCTACTTGCAGGAGACCATTCTGGAGCCGGTCGGTAAGATTCCCGCCGAGGATCGAGAGAGCCGTTTTGTGCTGTGGGGGATTTACAAAAACGATTATTTCAGATACATGAAGGATGGACAGACATAATGGAAAAATTGGGAACTTACGAACTGACAGGTCATCTGACCAGTCAGAACAGCGGTTATTCAATTTGGGGATTTGGCAAAAAAAATGAGAAGAACTACTTCATTAAGCAGTTTCTTAGCCCCAAATATCCTGCAAACGATACGGTATCCAGTCCCGAGCGCCTGCAAAAGAAGATCAGCCAGTGTGAGCGGTTCGAACAGCAGAAGATGGCGATCTACCGTATGCTCAACGAAAATTCGGACGGAAACGCGGTGCGGGTAGAGGAATTCTTTCGTATCGAGTCGAAGTATTACATTTCTATGCGCAAGATCGAGTCGCTTCCGTGGGATGCCGCGGCTGTTCACGCGTTGGGGACCGATGAGGTTCGCCGTCTTTGTGCGATCATTGCACACGGTATCGCTGGCATTCACAAGGGCGGGATAGTTCATGCCGACCTGAAGCACGATAACGTGCTGTTTATGTACACCGATAACGGTACGGTTACTGCCAAAATCATCGATTTTGACAGCAGTTTTCTGGAGAGTGCACCGCCCGAATCGGGGGAAGAGATCGTCGGAGACCTAGTTTACTTCTCTCCCGAAGCCTGCAGAAGTCTTTGGGGCGAAAAGCCGGAGCTGACCTGTAAGATGGATATTTTCGCGCTAGGCGTGCTGTTCCATCAGTATTTTACCGGTGAACTGCCCGGATTCGACCATTCGCAGAGCAATTATGCAGGCGAAGCAGTTGCCAAGGGAGGTTCTCTCTCCTTGTCTGACGCGCTTCCCTATGATCTGAAGGATATGTTTGCCGCAATGCTCAGCCCCAATCCTGCCATCCGCCCTACTGCGATGGAGGTGTACGATCTGCTGGCAAAGGCTTTCATGACCGAGGTGGATGAGCCTGTCAAGGGTCCAATGCACGATTCGGTTCCCGCGCCGGTAGCACCTGTGGCAGCTCCGGCTGCTTCCACTGTGCTTACCGGTGGTGTTGCAGAATCCACCAAGGGTGCTAACCCGTTCTTTCGACCGGGTAATCTATAATTGATAACGGAGTATTATTATGAGAAAAAATCTTGCTTGGATGATTCTTATGCTGAGTTGCTTAGTGCTCAGCGTGGCGTCCCTGTTCTTACCCATCTTGACTTATCAGTTTCCTTTTTCCGATGAGAAGCTGTCCTTTAATATTATCAGCTTTGCCGAGCCAGCTCCTGAGTTGACCGAGGTACTGGCTACCTATACCGGTCCGATGCATCTGCATATAGATGCCGTTGTCAGCACGATTTTGGCGGCAGTGGCGGCTTTGGCGATCGTTGCGGCTTTCGTGGGTGTAATTACGATGTCTATGCAGCGCCACAATACTTGGCAGTTTATTTTGGCATTGGTAGGAATCATCGGAACGATGATCCCCTCAATCCTGATCATTGCGGCGGTGATTTTGTCGGGACAGTATTTCCCCGGCGATTTCCGACTGGGCGCGTATCCGATCATTACGCCCATTACGATGATCCTGTGTCTGATCACGGTTACCGGTCTGCACAGACGTTCCCGCGCGGAGCGCGAGGCGATGAAAGCTGCAGAGGGACTCATCCGTCGCGGCGGAAATCTGTAATCTGATTCTGGGAGATACAACATGACGTGTACTCATTGCGGGGCGGCCGTTCGTGACGGTGCGGAGATCTGTCCCTTATGCGGCGAAAGCGTAAAGATCGAGATTTCGGTGGACGGTGTGAAGTCCGTAGAGAGCGGTGCGCCTGCGCCCAAAATAGCGCGGAAGGGAAATGCCGGTCTATTGGCAGGTGCGATCGTGCTGATCGCCGTTGCACTTCTTTTGATTGGCGGACTTGTGGTCGGGCTGCTAAACGGCTGGTTCGGCGATTCCGAAGATGAGCTGCAATTTAGTGAAGGTCTGGAATACCAATTACTGGATGACGGTACGTATAGCGTGATAAGTATCGGAACCTGTACAGATGCCCACGTGGTTATTCCTTCGTCATATGAAGGGATACCGGTGACGAGTATAGCAGAGCTGGCATTTAGCTCTTGTTCCGGTCTGACCTCTGTTACGATTCCGAGCAGTGTCACGACTATTGGCAACTTTGCGTTTGCTTTCTGTGACAATATAACTTCCGTCACGATCCCGAGCAGTGTGACGAGTATCGGTTATTGTGTATTCGCTTATTGCGATAATCTCACTGCTGTTTATTGCAAGGCTTCCGCCAAGCCTTCCGGCTGGTCGTCCGATTGGCTCGATGACTGCCCGGCGATCGTTTGTTGGGGACAATAAACATAAATCAGTATAACTTTTTTGGAAAGTATAAATAACATCAAAAAGGAGAAATCAAAATGACTTGTAAAAACTGTAATCATCCTATTCCCGCCGGCGTGGCGTTCTGCCCCTCTTGCGGACAGAAGGCGGAAACGGCATCCGCCGCTCCTGCGGCAACGCCTGCTGCATCCAATCCCTTTATGCGTCCCGGTAGCCTTGACGGCAGTACTCCTGCCGCAACGCCTGCTCCGGCAGCACCTGCGACTCCCGTAGTGCGCATCAATATGGGAGGCGCCCGTACCGCTTCTGCGCCTACACCTGCGGCTCCCGCTCCCACCCCTACTTCCGTTTCCCCTACACCTGTTACACCTACACCTGTGACTCCCACTCCTGCTCCCGTTGCACCTACTCCCGGAACTCCTGCACATGTTATGACGCCCCCTGCTGCTACGCAGTACTGTTTGGCGTGCGGTAATCCGATTCCTGCAGGCATGAAGTTCTGCGATAAGTGCGGAACGCCTGTACCCGGTACAGGCAGTGCTACCGGTGCCGGTGCGGCTCCCGTTAGTGTTGCACCGAAGACTTCCGGCAAGTCCTCCAAGAAGGGTCTGATCATCGGTCTGATCTGCGGCGGTGTTGCCGCGATCGTTGCGGCTGTGCTCGTATGGTTCCTCTGCTTCAGCGGAAGGAGCATTGAAGATACCGTGGATGAGTTTTTTGAAGCCTATACTAATGCAGACGGCGAAGCGATTATTGAATTGGTACCGGAAGAATACCTTGATGAACATCTTGATGATGATATGACCAAAAAAGAGTTGGTTGAAATGATCAGCGATGCTGCTTCAGAGTGGATCGAAGACATGGAAGATGAGTACGGCGATTTTAATGGCTATTCATTCGAAATCGTTGACGAGGAATATCTGTCAGAGGATGAAGAAGAATTAGAAGATTTCCAAGAGAAATGGGAAGATGAATTCGGCGGTTCGATCGACGATGCAGTGGAAATCAAAATAGAAGTTACCTTTGAGTTCGAAGATGATGATCTTGAAGAGCGTATCAGTCTTATGTTAGTTAAAATCGGAAATACCTGGTATATAGCCGAATTATAAAACCTTAGTGTGGATTCATCCACTTTATAACCCCAACCCCCGCTCCCGAAAGGGAGCGGGGGTACAGTTTATCGATGAAGTATAAATTAAGCGTGCCGCCGACCCAAGGATGTGGATGGAGGTCTGAAAGAAGAGAAAAGTTTTTAGCATTTGAGACGGTTTTCTAAGGCCTTCGGTGTTTACTTTGCCTTTTTCGACACGCTGAAAGCGGATACCCCATGCCTTTCGGCATGGAGTATCCGCTTTTTTGATTCGTGTTCTGACCGATCCATCGGTCTTGGAAAGTATGCGTTGTCCTTGGTCGGACGCGGTGCGAAATTATCCGATCGCGGCAGTCAGCCGTGCGGCGATGTCGTCCACCCACGCTTGCTTGTAGTAGGCACTCTTTTGCGCTGCGTAGGCGGTGGAGAGAAGTTCACCCTCATAGCCTGCGGCTTCTGCGGCGGCGATGGCGGCATTCAGTGCGCTGTCGTCCCGCGCGTCGGGGGTGTAGACCGCAACTGCCAAGCGGCTGTCGGCGGTGCCGTAGTAGAGATACCAGCTACCGTCGTAGTAGACCAGACCTTCCACGAAGCAGACGTTGTTCACCAGACCGTCCAGCTCGTAATCCTTTTCGGGATACATGAAGTAGGTCTCGGTGCGCTCCAGGATCTTGGTGGGATCCTTAGGATCGAACAACACCTGACCGGGACAGTAGGCGTTGTAGATCAGCATGGAGTCGCCGCTACCCTGGGGATCGGCGTTGGCGCCGTTATAGATCAGCAGAATGCCGTATTCGCTGTAGATCGCCTGCGGACCGCATTCTACCAGCCGCGCGTCGAAGTGATCGGCACGGGGCGACATGGGAGCGATCAGATTGCCTGCCTCGTCCTCCAGAGGCGTCCAGTTGATCAGGTCGGTGGAGCGGGCGATATAGACCGTGCCCTCACCGTAGTACATATAATAGTAGCCATCCTCGAACTTGTGAGCGATGAACTGATCTCCCACCATATCGCAGATGACCGAGCCGGATTTTGCCCAGACGTTTGCGTATTTGCCGTCGTAAGCCTCGTCAAAGGCGCCGCCCTGCTTCTCCCAATGGATCAGGTCGGTGGAGGTGGCAACGAAGAGAAGAGCAAGTCCGCCCGGACGGTTGTAGGCGGTGTAGTACATATAGTAGGTGCCGTCGGCATCGCGTACCACGCGGGGATCCTCGCATCCGCCGCCGATCTCAAAGGGATAGCAGTCGTCGTTGTCGGGGTAGAGGATGGGGGTGCCCAGATTGTCAAAATGCACGCCGTCGGTGGAGAGGGCAAGACCCACGCGGGAGACCAGCGGGTGATCCTGAGAGCGGTAGAGCACCGCGATCACGCCGTCCTTGACCACGGCGGTGGGATTGTACAGTGCTTCGTTGGACCAATAGACCACCTCACCGCTGACGGGATCTACGAAGGAGTCGTCGGTATTGGGAACGAGAATGGGATTGGCTTCGTCCAGCTTTACGAAATTGCCCAGCGCCCAGGATTCGGGGAAGGGGCCGTTCTCAAAGAGTTGGATCTCGGTGATGACCGTCTTGGCGCCGCCGTTGTTGGCGGTAATATGCAGACGGAAGTGGGTGTAGCAGACGGTATTTTCAAAGTCGAAGATCCGCTTTAACTGTCTGCCCTGGAACACCTCATCGGTGCGGCTGTCCAGCACAACCCAGTTTTTGCCGTCTACCGAGCCCTCCAGCGTCCAGCTCTTGGGATCGCAGGAGCTGTCGTCGGTGCCCGATACGATGGCGTAGCGGTTGACCGCGCAGAGGGCGTCGGTCATAGCGTATTCTACCGTTACGTCGCTGCCCGACAGCTTGGCGGAGGTGGTGCGGTCGTCATCAAAGGCGGCTTTCACGGAGCTATCGTAGCTGCCTTTGAAGGCGGTTGTACAGTTCATGTAACTGCCCTCGCCGATGACGTGCACCTTACAGGCGGCAACGGCACCATCGGCGGTGAACGCCCAAACGGTGGCGTCTCCTCCGGTGTGTCCCCAAACGGTGACGCCTTTATCGGTGGGGATCAGCGCAACGGCGTTGGTGTTGGTGGAAGCATAGTAAACGCCTTCCTCTTCTGTGGTCAGAGATGCGGTCGTACCCTCCACTATGCAGACGGTGGAGGCGGAAAGGGTCAGCGACTTGCGGTTTGCGGCGTCGGGGATGGTGATCGTTTTGTCGGTTCCGTCTTCCCAAAGTGCGACTTCCGCAAGCTGGGTCTCGGTTCCGCCGCTGTTTTCGGTAACGCGCAGACGGTAGTAGGCGTAGGCGGCGGGAGAGGCGATCTCGTAATCGTTAGAGGTGCGACGACCGCTGAAGGTCTCGTCGGATCGGTTGTCCAGCTCAACCCAGCTTTCGCCGTCGGCGGAGCCCTCCAGTACCCAGGCGGCGGGATCGCGCTCGGGATCGTCGTTGGCGGAGGTGAGCGTGTAACGGCTTACCGTACGGGGAATGCCGTTCTCCATGGTAAAGGTCAGCTCGGCGGTGGCGGCGAATGCCAGCCATTTAGTGGAGGCGTTGCCGTCGCCCAGCATAGCGGGCTGTTCGGTGGCAGGAGAATTGGCGGGCGTTCCCGCGATCTTCGCGGTCAGCGAGCGGTTGACCGTCTCTCCTGCAGGGGCGGGCGACCAGACGGTCAGCGGAATGGCAAAGCTCTCGCCGCTTTCGGAGACTGCCAGCAAACAGGTGTTGCCCTCCGATCTGCCGGTCAGGGTGACGGTGGTGCTGTCACCGGTGCGGACGCAGGAGTGGGTCATTGCCAGATCGTCGGGGGCGAGGATCTCGTACCGACCCGACAGGGTAACGGCGGCGGTCTCCCCTGCGGCAAGCAGGAGTGAGCCCTCACCGCGGGTGTAGGTGACGGTCATGTCTGCTTCGGGAGTATTGGTCGAAGCGGGATTGGACGTAGTAGTGCCGGCGTCATCGCTCTGCTTGGTGCAAGCGACGGCGGTGGGGAGCAGGGTGGCAAACAGCAAGGCTGCCGTCAGGATCTTCTTTCCGTTCATGTTACCGTACCTCCTTCAGATGATAGACCGTGCCGTTCATGGTCAGTGCGATGCCGTCTTCTTCAAAAACACAGGTAAAGGACAGCGACGGTGCGTAACGATTGTATACCTCGATCTCGTAGATGGAAAAACCGTACTCTCCCACGCGGGTGTGCCCGTCCATCTTGACGTAGCGAGCGGATTGCGGTTCAAATTCATAGGTGAGCCAGTCCTCTGCAGTGGTGTTGCCTTGGACGGCGGCAACGTTTACCCAATTTTCGCCGTCCTCGGATAGCAGGATGTCGTAATCCTTGCCTGCGGCGGTCTCCCAGAAGATGCGGACGGTGCCGACGGTCTGTACGGAGCCCAGATCCAGCGTCAGGGACTGGTTGTCCTTGTACTCGGAGGACCAGCGGGTACCGCTGTCGCCGTCGATGGCGGCGGATTCCTCTCTGCCGCCCGTCTCCACCGTGGAGGCGGTGGCATCGGCGCTCAATGCAAGATTGGTACTCTCAGCGGAGGTAAGCGTCACCTTTCCTGCCGATTCGATGGAGGGGATCCCGCTGGCGGATGCACCGTCAAGGGCTACGGTCAGCGTACCGTCTTTGCCGGTGACGGTCAGCCCGTCTCCTGCGTAGCTGCCCGAAAGAATCGCCAAAAGCGGTGCAGCAACGGTATCGTCCTTTTGCAGGATGTAGGGCTGATCGCCCAGGTTCAGGAGGAGCATTCCGTTCCAAAAGGCGTAGGAGTAGGCGGATTCTCCCACCGTGAGGGTCTTGTCGGTGGCGGATAGCGCTCCGCTGACCGTTTCTACACCCGTATCGGTGCGGAAGGTAAGGGTGGCATTCTCTCCGTTCGAGACGAAGGTCATCAGCCGACCGCCCGAGGAGACGCCGAAGCTGCCCTCAAATGCCGACAGGTCGGTCAGCGGCACTTCCTCCGCCGCGGGCGCGTTGGTAGAAGGCGTCTTTTCGGTGAGAGAGGGAAGCGTGCCCGTCGGAGCGGGGGCGGGAGTGAAGCCGTCATCGGACGCCGCTGCGGAGAGCGACGTGGTCTCGGCGTTTTTGCCGTTTGATCCGCAGGATGCCAGCAGGAGAGCCGCAAGCAGCAGGATCAGCGTTTTTTTCATCTGAATTACTTCCTTTCCATAATTAGATTCCCATTAGAGTTGTTAACATTATACCGCCTTCCTGTCGGGAAAAGCAATCCGTAATCAGCGGTAATAGATCAGAAAATCAACGATTTAATCGCACAATATTGACATCCGGTCGACCCGGCAATAGGACGATAAAAAAGCTTCCCCTTCTTCTTTGCAAAGAGGGGGAAGCTCCGTCTGTGTGTGGATGATTCGGGCGTGTTGCGTGACAGCTCTGATCATTGCAGTATCGTCAGAACGGATCAATATTGTGCGCCATTCCATGTCTGCTGCCAATACGCCAAAAGCGCGAACAGCGTGGGAATGCCTGCCTGCTTGACGATATCCATGTCGACCGATCCGTCCGTGCTGCCGAAATCATTGGGGATATAGCCGTTCGTGCCCTGCTTGTCGAGCGCGATGCTCATGACCTGCGCCGCCGCTTCCAGATAAGTGGTGCGCTTGGAGGGATCCACTTCGAAATATTTCATCAAGCCGCGGATATACCAACCGTTCATCCAAGGATTCTCAATATCGTTGTCAAAATCGTAATAGGATCGACCTTGCCGCTTAAACGCGGTTCCTCCGGCGGAATCCGTCACCGTCGCTTTAGCGTGCTTCAGGTAATCGGTCTCACCGGTGATCTCGTACAGGAGCGCGCCGCTGTAGATCATGGTGCCTTGGTTATAATTGGCTTTCCAACCGTTTCCTTTGCTATCCTTGTACAGATCGCCTTCCCGCATATTTTTCGTATCTCTCGTCCATTCGTAGATGGTTTTGGCGCGGGTCAGAGAAGTTTCGTTTTGGGTCAACTGATAGTGGGTGGCGTATGCAATGATCGCAGGGCCGTTGGAGCAGGTAGTGGGTCCCGAATGATCCCCTTTCCAGTGGATACCGCCTTCCTCTTCATCCCAGCCGTACCAAAGAAGCTCCAGAATTTCCTCCGCATAGGTGAGATATTTTTGATCTCCCAGCATTTGGTAGGCTTCCAGATAAACCAGCGCGATCCATTCGTTATCGTCATAATAGTAGTCGCCGGTGTTGCCTGCGCTGGCATTGTAATAGACGATCTTTCCGTCGCGCGTATTCAGCTCGGCACGGTATTTCTGAATGGTCGTATCCAGCATCGTCCGATAAGCCGCGCTGATCGTAGAATCATCGGGCGCCAGCCGATACGCTTCGGTAAGCGTTTCGGCAAAGGCACCCACGCCCCATACTACCGCAGTGCTTCCGTCGGGGGTGGTTTTCAGATTGCCGCCTCGGACATCGTAGTAATCCTCGATCATCCGCTTGGTGTATTCGATGGCTACCGCTTTATAATCCTTTTCCGTGATCAGCGGATCGATCGAAACGGTTTGGAGAGAGGTAGTGGTTGCCGGAGCAGTGGTCGCGGCGGCTTCGGTTGTCGTGTTGCTGTTTCCCGAAACGCAGGCTGTAAGCGTGGGAAGCAACAGCGCACAGGTCAAAGCAAGTGAGATGTATTTGTTCATGGTGATTTCCTTCGTCTGATCGCTTCGTAAGGCGATCTGTATTTCGAGCCTGCGCGTGCAGGCGGTCGATTCGGTGGGGGTTATCGATCCTCAAAAGAGGAGGCTGCGGAAATCGTCGCTTCTTGGTAGGGGGGATACCCATATTCCTTTTTGAAACGCTCCGAGAAGTATGCAGGCGAGTTAAATCCGGACGCCAACGCGGCTTCGGTAACGGTATAACTGCCGTTTTGGAGAAGACTGCGGGCAAAGACGAGTCTGGTCTGCATCAGATAGGCAGAAAAGGAAATTCTCATCTCGGTTTTGAACAGCTCTCCCAAATAGTTGGGAGTCAAATGGACGGCGTCCGCGACTTGACGGAGCGTCAGTTTTTCCTTGAAATGCAAGTGGATATAAGCAACCGTTTGCATAACGGCATTGCTGTGGGTTTGCTTGCCGGCTTCATGACCGGGGAGCGCACGGAGAAAATAAACTAACACCGTCTCCAGAAGATGGTGTGCCGCGTACTCGCTCAGCTCATCGTCCCGCTCATAGTCCTGCAGGAGCAGTACCAGCAACTGTTCGACAGACTTTTGCTCCTGCCGATTCAGCCGCACGATGGTCTCCCCGTTGTAGGAAATGATCTTTTCAAGAAAATTTCGGGAGATCTGCGCATCGTTGAAGGCTATGTTATAGAGCTCTGCCTGATAGGCAATGATATTATGATAATCTGCAGGCGTTACCAAATAGGCAGAGCCGGCGGACAGGGCGTAGGATTTTCCGTTATACTGATAGGTAATGCTTCCTGATTTGATATATTCGAATTCGTAGTAATCGTGCCAGTGAAGATTGGATTCTCCATCGTAGTATTTGTGGCGGATCTCCAGATTGGCCTCACGAAATTCTCCGTCACTGCGTACCAGCGTCGGTGCGGTGCTCCTATCTTTAGGCATAGACGTACCCCCTCAATTCAAATCGTGTATATAATTCATTTTTGGAAAACTATATCGCAAGTGAAAAATCGGTCGGTTCGGCAAAATAATCGTTCGCCTATCTGCTAAGTTGGACTGCCGGCTTCGGGGTTCGTGTCTTTATCCATTTTACCATGCTTAACGACACTTCTTCCTTATATCCTATTATAACGGTTTTTCGGAGCCGGCGCAACCCATGAATTACTGCATAATTTTCAAAAATCACGGATTACCGATACTTAAAGACCGATTCAGCCGGTTGTGATTTGTTTTCGAAAAGCGCCGGGCGGAGTGCCATACTCCCCTTTGAAGGCAGTTACGAAATAGGGATATGCCGAGAAACCGCACACGGCGGCGATCTGTTTTACCGACAGATTACTGGAGCGAAGGTAGCGCTCGGCAATCTGCAATCGATAATTGGTCAGATAGATTGAGAACGGGATGCCCATAGTCGAATGAAACAGCGACGAAAAATAGGACGGCGACAGCCCTGCCGCCTCTGCGGCATCGGACAGACGAATATCCCTTCGATAATTGTGCTGAATGAAAGCCAGTGCCCGTCGGATCGGTTCCTGCATGGTCTCAGTGCGGGAGCGGTTCCGATTTTGTTGGTGCTGCAGAATGAAAATGCAAAGATTCTCCACGTTCGTCCGAAGATAGATCTGTGTCAGCGGATCGTCGGCATTCAGACGGAACGCCTGCTTGATGGAATGGATCAGCCGCAGCAGTTCCTTCCATTCGGCGTTCGAAGCGTCGGCGCACAACGGCCCGGGACATTCCTCCACCAGCTTCAGCAGATCCTCGGAGATAAAATCGGCTGAAAACATCAGGTTGTAGTAGCGGATATGCTCCCCTTCCCCCGTCTGCTGACAGTGGTAATCCTGCGGTCGGATGAGTTGCAGGCTTTTTACGCCCATAGCAAACTCACTGCCGTTCACTATAAAGCGCGAGGTGCCCTCGTAGATCACCGACAGCTCGTAAAACTCGTGAAAATGCAGGCGTCCGTTGAAATTACTGCGTTCTTCGGAATAGCAATCCCAGATATTGAATTGCTTTTGTTCCAAAAAGAACTCGGGCGTCAGTACTTCACATCCCTTGCCTACGTCTTTTTTTCCCATGTCTGCGCTCCTTACGTTTTTTTACAGTATAGCAGATCAAGAAGCGGAATGCAATAGGATTTTGAAATTTTACGATATTGTTCGGTTGATTATTTTATATTACGATTCGGATTGACACGGTTCCTTAGTACCGCTATAATGAAATTACAATTTATGTGCGGAAAAACCGCAAGGAGGAACTATTATGAGCGATCTTCTGGAATTGCAAAGACATTTCGTCAACCTTCGATTCGGAGCGTTTATCCACTTCAACAGCGGAACGATCCAGTTTAACACGGGAGCCATCGAGGACTGGGAGTACGACCACGAAAACGCCGGTCTGCCCCGTCAATTCCCCTTTGACGAGAAGGATTGGAATCCCCGGCACATCGACTGCAAGCAATGGGCAAAGGTTGCTAAGAGCGCGGGATGCCGTTTTGCGGCGTACAGCTCCAAGCACCACGAGGGCTTTGCCACCTGGCCTACTCAGTATTCGGAGCATTGTGTCCGCAACGCTACCAATAAGACCGACGTGGTAGCGGAATATCTGAATGCGTTCAGAGCCGAGGGAATCGAGGCAGGTCTGTACTTTTCCATTTTGGACATTACCGCCGGATGCAATCGCAAGGTCTTCACCGAGGAGCACAGAAAGATGGTCAAGGGACAGCTCACCGAGCTGCTGACTAACTACGGCGAGATCCCCTTCTTGATTTTGGACGGCTGGAACGCGCCTTGGGGCGGTCCTTCCTATGACGTTCTGCCCTTTGAGGAGCTGGACGGGCTGATCAAATCCATTCAGCCCAACTGCCTTGTGATGAACATCGGCTGGACCCGTGGCATCGGCGGCACCGATATCATGTTCTTCGAAAACGGCGCCGGACAGGAGATCTATCCCGGGTTTGAGGGTCCCGGCATCCTTTGTCAGAAGCTGACCGGTACCTGGATGTGGCGCGCCGTCGATCAGACCACGCTGACCGGCGACGCACAGTTCGCGCTGGATTGGATCGACAAGTGCGCGGCGCGCAACGTGAACTTTATTCTGAATCTCACCCCCAACAAAGAAGGATTCATCGACGACAATCTGGCGGCGGAATACGCCAAGATCGGTGAACGGCTGTCTCTGCCCGAGCCCGTGGAAGAGATTCCCGCAGGCTGGCTCAGACGCGATCGGTAAACGCGCAAAAGGGGCTGAGCTAAAAACTTAGCCCAAGAGAAAGAAAAAGCGACAGCTTTTACCGAAAGGTATTGAGCTGTCGCTTGCTTTGTTGTATAATTAAATTATCAGTAAAACCGCACAAGAAAGCGAGAATA
This sequence comes from Clostridia bacterium, assembly GCA_017451585.1. Taxonomy (GTDB): domain Bacteria; phylum Bacillota; class Clostridia; order Oscillospirales; family CAG-272; genus CAKSQF01. The sequence continues at coordinate 13,782 of JAFTOC010000011.1, read as the reverse complement.
TTATACAACAATGAGAGAAAAATCAAGTAGTATTGCCATTAAATTTAGGGATTTGTATTCCCGAAGAAGATTTTGTATGCAAGGTAGTCGAAATAAGTGAGGGATTAGACTATACAGAATTATTGAATACGTGCGTTCGAGCCTGGAGAAAAGTCAATCCCATCACCATATTTGAAATACTTGTGTTCGCATTGTAGACGGAACCAAGATCGAACCCTACTTTCGTTTACATCCTACCATACCCCCGATACAGATGCAATAGTATTTCAAGATGGTGCAAAATTACTTATGAAATTCTAAAAATATCACAAGTTAACACCGGCAGGCGGTCATACGCTTTTTACAATATCTTTTGAATTCGTACACTCGATTTATAATATATTTCAAAAGTATTGCGTTTTTTTACACATACGCTATAATAAATGTAATAAGTTCGATCCAATCAAGGAAAAGAGGTTCATTATGACAATTCCCGAAATCAAAGAACAAATTTGCGATATTTGCCACAAAATGTGGCAACTGGGCTGGGTTGCCGCCAACGACGGCAACGTGTCGGTGATGCTGGAGGACGGTACGCTGCTCACTACCCCCACCGGCATGAGCAAGAGCTTCATCACCCCCGATAAGCTGATCCGCGTGACCGCCAAGGGCGAGATCATCGAAGCCCCCGAAGGGCTGCGTCCCTCCAGCGAGCTGAAGATGCACCTGCGCTGCTACGAAAAGCGGGACGACGTGAAAGCCGTCATCCACGCTCATCCGCCTGCAGCTACCGGCTTTGCCGTGGCGCACAGACCGATGGATATGTACAACATGATCGAAGACGTTGCTGCTATCGGTGCCGTTCCCGTGACTCCATACGGCACCCCCAGCACTCACGAGGTGCCCGACGCCATCGAGCCCTATCTGGACGAGCACGACGTGCTCCTGTTGGAAAATCACGGCGCACTGACGGTGGGCAGTGATTTGGTTACCGCTTACTACCGTATGGAAAGTTTGGAGCTGTGGGCAAAGATCACCATCAACGCTATCATTTTGGGCGGCAGCTACGACATCAGCCGCGAAAACATCAACAAGCTGATCGACCTGCGATCCTTCTATCGGATCACGGGACGTCATCCCGGTTATAAAAAGTTCGACCGTCCCGAGGACGGCGAGCCCACCGATTGCTGAGGATGCGCTGATGGCACGCAAAAACACCGTATTGGCATTCGATTTCGGCGCGTCCAGCGGGCGCGCCATTAAGGGAGTTTATGAAAACGGAACGCTCACCTGCCAGGAAGTCCATCGCTTCGACAACAACCCCGTGACCGAAAACGGGCATCTTTGCTGGGACTTTCCTACATTGCTCAGTGAAGTACACGTCGGCATCCAAAACGCGGGTGAGTTTGATACCGTCGGCTTTGACACCTGGGGCGTAGACTTCGGCTTGCTGGACGATGAAGGCAAGCTGATGGGTCTGCCTGTCCATTATCGGGATCCCCGCACCGATGGGATCGTCGGGGAAGCCTTGCAAAAGATCACCCCCGAGGAGCTGTACCGCCGCACCGGCAATCAGATCCTGCCCATCAACAGCTTCTTCCAGCTGCTGGCACTTCGAAAAGAAGACCCCAAACTGCTGGATCGGGCGGAAAAACTGCTCTTTATCCCCGATCTGTTCGCCTATTCTCTTACGGGCGAGACACATACGGAGGCGACCGTAGCGTCTACCTCCCAAATGCTGAATCCCGATACCGGAGACTGGGATCGTGCGTTGTTGGAGCAATTCGGTATCCCCTCCAAACTGTTCGACAGACCCGTGCGATGCGGCACCGTCGGCGGCAGACTTCCCGATGGCAGACCGCTTTGCATCGTTGCGGGGCACGACACCCAGTGCGCGGTGGCGGCAATGCCGATTACGGGAGAAAATAAAGAAGTTGCCTTCGTTTCCTGCGGAACCTGGTCGCTTCTGGGCACCGAGCTGGACGCGCCCATACTTACGGAGGAAAGCTGTCGGGCAGGAATGTCCAACGAGCTGGGCGCCGACAGCAGGATCAACTATCTGCAAAACATCATTGGACTTTGGCTGATCCAGGAAAGCCGCCGAGAGTACCGCCGCCGTGGACAGGAGTATTCCTACGCCGATCTGGAGCGGGAGGCGCTTGCGGCAGAGCCGTTTCGCAGTCTGATCGACCCCAATCACCCGCTGTTCGTGGCACCGGGCGATATTCCCGGGCGGATCTGCCGCTATTGTGAGGCAACCGGACAACCGATCCCCCGCACGGTGGGAGAGGTGATGCGTTGTATCTACGAAAGCCTTGCGCTGACCTATCGCCGCGCATTGGAGCAGCTTTCGCTCTGCACCGGACGGGAATTTTCCGCCTTCCACGTGTTGGGGGGAGGCGCTAAGGACGGTCTGCTCTGTCAGATGGCGGCAGACGCTACGGGCATTCCGGTCGTGGCAGGTCCCGTCGAGGCGACGGCGCTGGGAAATATGATGATCCAACTCGTTGCCGCAGGTACTTTGACCTCCATTGCCGAAGGAAGGGAACTGGTGGCACGCACCCAGACCATCCGTCACTTTACTCCCGGGTTGAAGAAGGGTTGGGATCACGCCTATCAACTCTATTTGGACGTATTAACCCGTGCATCGAGCACGGAGATCATATGAAAGAGGGATTGTATAATGAAAAAAACAGCTTTGCTCCTATTGTCTGCAACCGTGTTATCTACCGCGCTGACTTGTTTTTCTTCCTGTACCTCTAAGAAGGAAGAGGCCACCACGACCAACGCGACCACGACTGCAACCACCACTGAGGTGTCTATCGATACCAACCCGATTACCAAGGTAGAACACGACGTGACGCTCAACACCGATCTGACTACCCTGAAAACGGTAATTGAGGCGTCCGAACCCACTACCGAGGAATACGAGGGATATTCCATGGTCACCTCGGGCGAAGAATGGCAGATCAACTCCGGGATCGACTACAGCCTGTACGACTTTTTGGGCACGGGCAGCGATCTGCTCTCGTATATCGAAGATGAGGACAACACCGCTTATCAGAGATACGTGGAAAAGGATAACGTAGTTTACTACCGCGTCAACTACGATATCGAAAACGAGCCCATTAAGAAAACCAACCGTAATTCCGTTTCGCAGACCAAAGCTCTGGGCGCGAAGATCGTGGAAAATAAAAAGCTGGGCAAGCTGATGGTCTACTATCAGGCGATCGATATGCGGACGTCCGTTGATTATTCGTCGGTCAGCGGCACCACCGGTGCATTCGTGAAGGTCAGCTTCCATACCAATCTGCCTGCTACCTATTTGGTTTCGGTCAGCCGCGAAAAGAACTCTACCTCCGAGGGCGATATCATTTTCCACAAGAATCTGATCCCTCAGAAATCGGACGATGGCAGCTATATGGGCGTTGGTAAATTCTCCGTTCCCTACGTGGAATCCGGCGAATACTGGATCAATTTCATCAGCGGCGGGAAATGTCTGAAGTCCATTCCCTTTACCATCGAATCTGCAGAAGATCCTTATAACGATACTTATCACCTCCAATTCTCGGGCGACTGGGATCTGCTCCCCAATCCCAAATACATGGACGCGCTGATCGAGCAGTTCTACAAGGTCTATCCCAGAGTCAACGCGCGGTGGGGACAGGGCAACGAGCCCAAGATCATCACCTACATTGCAGACTCCACCTACGACGGCGTCGCCTATAGCTTGGGCTCTACCATCGTGGTCAGAACGCAGGTCTGCACCGAGCCTACCGACATCGGCTTCTGGTCTCACGAGCTGACTCACGCCGTTCAGCAATACTGGTTCAACAGCGTGTGGTGGACCGAAAACATGGCGAATTTCGGTGGCTTCCGTTACCATCACTGGTCGGACGGACGCTTCATCCAGCTCTATCAGGATGCGAATCAGAACGACCTGTACGATTGGACTAAGGCCGACAAATCCGGCTACGAGCCTTACGGCGACGGCTCCAAGTGGTTCTTCACCTATTTGGATTACCATTGGCCCACTACTCAGGATGAGAACGGCAACCGTGTCAACGGTCTGATCGACACCATCAATTTCGAGATCAAGAGCGGCAGATTGGTTGGCTCTAACGACGATCCCTATGATACTACCAATACCTTCAATAAGATCGTGAAGGAGATCACCGGTTACGATTGTATGGAGGACATCCGCAAGCAGTACGCTGAGGATTTCAAATCCGGCGCGTGGGATTTCAAGGGCTTTGCCGATTACGAGGGGAACTTCCTGACCGAAAATCTGCCCTTCGTAGAAAATCCCGTCTATCCGATGGTAACCGAGAAGGATCCCGGAGACAAGACCGCAACCGCTCTGTCTCAAGCAGTTACCGAGGGAGATAATCTGGCGCTGGGAGCTACCGTATACAAGGTATCCGGCTCCACCAAGACCGCGGAGGACGGTTCCAAATTGGTAGACGGAGACCTTTCCACCAAGTGGTGCTCCACCTCCGGCTCGGTGAAAGACAAGACCTACAGCCTGGACGGCACCCGTCAGTGGATCATCCTGGATCTGGGTGAGGAAAAGACCTTCAACACCTACACGATCTATAACACGCAATCGAAAGAGACCTTCGGAAACATGACCGAGTGGGAGATTCTGATCTCCAACGACGGTGTCAATTGGACATCCGTGGATTATCAGCCCTCCTGCGATGAAAAGATCGTATCCTTCAACGTGGGCGAGCAAAGTGCGCGCTACGTAATGATCAAGGGCTACACCGTGGATACCGGAGTCGGCACGGTCCGTCTCTATGAGTTCCAGCTTTACAATCAGTAAACGGTCAAATTTACATGAGAACAGGAGAATAACGATGATATATCCTAAAATTGGCATCCGCCCCGTAATCGACGGACGTTGGGGCGGCGTCCGCGAGAGTCTGGAGGATCAGACTATGGGGCTTGCTCGCGCGGCGGCTGAGCTGATCAGCTCCACGCTGAAATATCCCGACGGCACGCCCGTACAGTGCGTGGTGGGCTGTACCACCATCGGCTCCGGCGCGGAGGCGGCTAAGGTAGCCGAGCAGTTCTCCACCGAGAACATCGTGGCAACCCTGTCTGTGACTCCCTGCTGGTGCTACGGAACCGAGACCTTTGATATGGATCCCACCACCATCAAGGCGGTTTGGGGCTTCAACGGCACCGAGCGCCCCGGCGCGGTCTATCTGGCGGCAGTGCTGGCGGCACACGCCCAGCGCGGACTTCCCGCCTTCTCTATCTACGGTCACGACGTGCAGGACATGACCGACCGCACCGTCCCCGCTGACGTTGCCGAAAAGATCCTCCGCTTTGCCCGCTGTGCAGTTGCGGTAGGCTGGATGCGAAACAAGGCGTATCTGAACATCGGCTCGGTTTGCATGGGCATCGCGGGCAGCTACTGCGACGCCGACGTGATGCAAAAATATTTCGGTCTGCGCTCCGAATGGGTGGACGAGGTAGAGGTGCTTCGCCGTATGCAGATCGGCATCTATGACGAGGAAGAGTATCAGAAGGCACTGGCATGGGTCAAGGCAAACTGTAAGGAAGGCTTTGACAAGAACGCAGGGAAGAGTTTCCCCGACGTGATCACCAAGTCCAAGGTGGTCGCACCCGACAAGGACTGGGAGTTCATCTGCAAGATGACCGTCATTATCAAGGATATGCTCTTCGGCAATCCCAAGCTGGCGAAAATGGGCTGGCACGAGGAAGCGCTGGGGCGTAATGCAGTAGTAGGCGGCTTCCAGGGGCAGAGACAGTGGACCGACTGGCTCCCCAACGCCGACTTCACCGAGGCAATTCTTGCCTCCACCTTCGACTGGAACGGTAAGAAAGCCCCCGTCCCCTTTGCTACCGAAAACGACGTGTGCAACGGCATCTCCATGCTGCTGGGCACGCTGGTCAGCGGCTCCGCGCCCTGCTTCCACGACGTGCGTACCTACTGGAGTCCCGAGGCTTGTCAGCGGGTGACCGGTATGGCTCCCGAGGGCGTTGCCGCAGGAGGTTTCATCCATCTGATCAACTCGGGCGCTACTGCGCTGGACGGCTCGGGCGCATCCCGGAACGCTGACGGCGAGGGCTGCATGAAGCCCTTCTGGGAGATGACCGACGCCGACGTTGCCGCTTGCCTGGCGGCTACCGACTGGTGCCGTGCCGACTACGAATATTTCCGCGGCGGCGGATTCTCCAGCCACTTCAGATGCAAAGCCGAGATGCCCGTCACCATGCTTCGTCTCAACGTCATCGACGGCATCGGCCCGGTACTGCAGATTGCCGAGGGCTACACCGCCAATCTGCCCGACGAGATCCATCAGAAGCTGGACTCCCGTACCGACCCTACCTGGCCTACCACCTGGTTTGCTCCCCGGCTCACCGGCAAGGGCGCTTTCAAGGATGTATACAGTGTGATGGCAAACTGGGGCGCCAACCACGGCGTCACCGTTTACGGTCACGTTGGTGCGGATCTCATTACTTTGGCATCCATGCTCCGCATCCCCGTATCCATGCACAATGTATCCGAGGAAAAGATCTACCGTCCCCACAGTTGGGCGGCATTTGGTACCGACGATACGCAGGCAGCCGATTTTGCTGCGTGCAAGCATTACGGTCCTATTTACGGATAAGACATCGCTCGTTTCGTATGAAGGCGGCGATTGTCTTCGGGCTGTTGCCGGGACGGGTTTCCCAAACTGTATTTTTGCCGGTTCTGTCAGAAGCGGAGAAGGAGTTATTATGATCATCGCAGACAAAAACATAGATGGCGGAAAGGCGTTCGATTGGGGGCAAACCTCGGAGGATTACGCCAAGTACCGCGACATCTATCCACAAGCCTTTTACGATCGGATCATTCAACGCGGATTATGCGTTAGCGGTCAAAAGGTGCTTGACCTTGGCACGGGAACCGGCGTTTTGCCGAGAAATCTGTATGATTACGGTGCAGATTGGGTTGGAACGGACATTTCGGAGAATCAGATCGGTCAGGCAAAAAAGCTGTCTGTCGGTAAGAGGATCGATTACCGCGCCGTTTCTGCGGAAGAGCTGGATTTTCCCGATCATACCTTCCATGTAATCACCGCTTGTCAATGCTTTTGGTATTTCGATCACGAAAAGATCATGCCTAAGTTGTACCGTATGCTACGACCGGATGGTAGTATTCTCGTTCTCTATATGGCGTGGTTACCTTTTGAGGACGAGATTGCCGGAGCCAGCGAGGCACTTATACTAAAATACAGTCCCAACTGGAGCGGTGCAAGAGAAACGATGCGTCCGATCCATATCCCCGACTGTTACGGTGAAAAATTCGAACTCGTATATCACGAGGAATATCCGATCAAAGTTCATTTTACCCGTGAGAGCTGGCATGGGCGAATCAAAGCCAGCCGCGGGATCGGCGCTTCATTGTCGGAGCAAGAGATTGCCGCGTGGGAGCAGGAGCACAGGAGGCTGCTGTCCTCGATCGCGCCCGATGAATTTGACGTATTACATTACGCGGCAATAGCGGAGCTACGAAAACGGTCGCTGTAACGGCTCCGGGAGATAGAGGCACCATAAAACTGTATCTGCAAACAAAAAAGCAAGCTCAAGTCAGCTTGCTTTTTTGTTTGCGATACGTGAATCGCTCGATGGCGGCGATTAGAATGCGATAGGTGCGCCGACGGAGGTAGCGCTTCGTTTTTCAGATGGGGATATGCCGAACACCTTCTGATAATCCCGCCAAAAGGTGGAATAATACTTGAATCCGCAGGCGGCGGCGACGGCGGTGGGCGGCTCTCCCCGCGCGAGCATCCGATCGGCGGCGATGAGCCGTTTCAAGGTGATGTATTCGCCTATCGTCTTGCCCGTAGTCTCCCGAAACAGACGGCTGATATAGCTTTTGCTGACGAAGCAGTTCCGGGCGATCTCGTCCAGCGGCAGATCCTGATAGAGATTATCGTGGATGTACTTGATGGCAAGTCGCACCGACATATTCAGGATCGCCTGATCCTGATAAGGCGATCCCTCGGCGGCGTACGCGCAGGCGATCTCGGACAGGGCGGGGATCAGATGAGAGAGAATGCGCACTCGCAACGCTTCCTCCTTCACGTCCGGCGGGATGCGGCAGATCTTGTCCAGATTATCGGTGATCTGCGCACCGCTGTACAGAATATTGTCCTTGCCGAAGGGCTCGAACAGAATGCCCGAACGGTCTACCGTCTCGAACAGCTTGCGGTCGAAGTTAAACGCCACCCGCTCGTAAGGGTAGGCGGGATCGATCTCCAGCCTGTGGGTCTCGCCGCGTTTGACGATAAACACCGATCCACTCATCAAATTGTAAATGCGCCCCTCGCTGATGAACCGTCCTTTTCCGCATTTGATGTAGAGTAGCTCGTATTTGTCGTGAAAGTGGGTGTAAAAATCAGTGGGGTCGGGGGTATAGTCAAAGGAATAGTGCATATACAGCCCATCCTTATCGTAATGCTTCAAAATACTCATAGCCGTCCTCCGAGACTTTTTTTCTATTATACCGGATGAATGTTAATACATTATTAACAAATAGTAGAAGATTTGCAATCACAAAGAGAATCAGGGAAATTGTCAAACCTCAGAGGGTATGGTATTCTAAAGGAAACCGGCGGCAATGCCGTAGATTTTTGGTAAGGAGAATCCACTATGAAAAAACCACACAGAACCATTGCGCTGGGGATGGCGCTTCTGTTTGCCGCGTTCCCGCTTTTGAACGCCTGCGGAAAACAGGGCGGCTCTGACGGTACCACCACCGTCACCACAGAACAGATTTCCCCTGCTCCGCTTCCGATGGACGGGCAGACTTTTTCCATGGAAAACGACGCCCTTGCGATGACCGTTGCCTACGAGGACGGCTCCGCATATTTGACCTCGCTGTATAACAAGGCGGCGGGGAAGGACTATCTTACGGACGGTGCAGGTACGCTGTTCAGCTACACCTTCGGTGAGTATCGGGACGGCAGTGCGATCGATCCCGCGACCGTCCGCTCGGACGGTGGCAACTGGGAGCTGGTCTCCTCCGGGGAGAGCGACATCGTAATGAACCGCACCGCCGACGAGCAGGTCAAGGTGGGGAAAACTACCGAGATCGTCCTTCGCGACGAGGCGGCTGGACTGCAGGTCACTCTGCTGTTTGAGCTTTACGACGGTGTGGCGGGAATGCGATACCAAACTCTGCTCAAAAATCTCACCGATCAAAAGATCGTGATCACCGAGAGCGACGTGATCTCGCTTCCTCTGCCCGACGAGGCGCACCGACTCCACTACGTTTCTGCGGCGGCGGACTCCCGCAATTCCAACGTCGCCACCAACTCTTCTTGGAAGAGTACTGCAGGAAAGCTGAAGCCCAATACCGGCAGAAACGCCCTGTGCGTTTACGACTCCGGCGACGGCTGGTGGATCATGCCCGAGACCAACTGGCGTACCCAGATCGGACCCGAGAGCTACGGCAGTAAGCCATCCGAAACCTCAGCTACCTACGAGTTTGCCACCACCTCCTGCTGGACTTTGGATCAATCGGTGAAGGTGACCACCAATCCCGATTCGTTGATGCTGACGCTGAAACCCGATGAGGAATTTGAGTACATCGGCGTCAACTTTACCGTCTTTCAAGGTGACGTCATCGACGGAAAGATGGCGGCGGAGGAGCATTTTTACAAGCGCTTCCTCTATCACGACACCTCCACCATCATCAACACCAACGACTGGAACTACCTGGGTAAGCGAACCACCGAGTATTACGAAGAAGTATTGATCCCTGCGGCAAAGGCGGCGGGTATTGACATGATCATGTTGGACGATCTTTGGAATACCGACCGTGACTCCATTATCGCGATCTCTGCGCTGGGATCGCTGGAGGAATTCAGCGAGCTGGTGAAGGACGAGAGCTTTCTTTTGGGGCTTTGGTACTCTATGTCGGGCGGCGATCACAATAACGGTCGCGACCTGGCGGATCCCGAATCGCTGGCGGAAAAGATCGCGCTGGTTGAGACGCTGATCACCGAGTACGGGATGAATCATATGATGGTGGATCTGACTGAGTATTGGCAGAACACCGAGGAGACCGAGTACAGCTCCCCCTGCGATAACGTCTACCGTAAAAACGTGATGGTGCAGAACGCATTGAATCTGCTGGTGGAGAAATATCCCGAGTTTTACGTTAAGCCCACCAACGAAGTGGACGTCTATCCCACTCAGGGCAACCGCAGTAACGGTCTGCTTCACGTCATGAACAACGGCTGGGTGGTCGGCAACGGCGGTCTGGGCAACGGTATGTTTGGCCATTCCAATCTGTTCGGCTATCTGCCCCTGTCCGCTACCTACGGCGACGGCGACGTAGACGGCGACATTGCGGAATATTATTATTATCTCTTCTGCAGAAACGTCAAACTGCCCTACGCACCCGACACCGAATCCTGGACGGAGGAGGGAATCGCCCTGATGGCGATGTTCAACGCGTGGCGGGGAGGAGCAAGAGTCAAGGCTCTGACCGATCTGGTCAAGCGTCCTTCTTATCTGGGCGAAAACTGGGACAGCGCCGATCAGGCAAAATGGATCGAGACGGGCGCTGACGAAGGTCCCTACGCATGGACATACGTCAATGCCGATCAGACCGAGGCTCTGCTGATCGCTACCACGGCGGGCAAGCAAGCGCAAAACTTCACCGCCGATCTGCGTTGGTTGGATGCCGACAAAATCTATTTGGCGGCAGACGTTTCGCTGAACGAGGCAGGCTATTTCGACTACGCTTTTCTGGGAGCTTATACCGGCAAGGAGCTGGTAGAGAACGGTTTCGTAGTATCGTTGAAGGACGAGAATGCAGGCGGTAAAGCCTATTGGTTCACCGCAGTGGAGGGTGACGGTCTGTCGGTGGTCTTTGCCGACGAGGACGCCGTCACCGCAGCACTTACCGAGGGCGGTGGCAATTATACCCTCACCGTCACCGGAAAGGCGGGCGCGGTAGCAACCGTGATCCTCGGCGAGGCGGGAGAAGGAAAGGGAATCGTGCTGTCTATCCTCATTGGTGCCGACGGCAAAGGGGAAGCGATCTTTACCGCTGCCGATCTGCTTCCCGCCGGCAAGAACGGCTTTGAGATCACTCCCGTAGAAGGGCAGACCCTTTCCGGCAAGCTGGAATTCGAAACGCTCTACGCCGAAGGCAAGCTGACCTACAGCGGCGGCGACGTACAGATGGACGTAAAGCCCGACGACGGCGGCACCTCCGGTGCCAGCGGCGGCGATTACCGCAAGATGTTCTTCCCGGCAGGCGAAGGCTCTTACGTGAGCATCCCCGTTACGGTCCCCGAGGCAGGGAAGTATCGGATCACTGTGACCCTCAAATCCAATGAGAATCAAGCCAAAGCCGCCCTCGGCATGGACGGCAAGATCCTCAGCGAGGTATTGGATCTCTCCACCGGTGTGACGCTGAATCGGATGTACGCACTCTCCTGCGAGATGGAATTGCAGGCAGGTGTCAACGAGATCAACGTCTTTGCCGTGGAAAAGGGCGCTAAAAACAGCGCTTCTACGCTGTCTCTGCGAATTGACTGCATCGAGTACGCTCCCGCTGACGGCGCGGACGGCTTTGCGGAAGCGGAAAGCCATCCCGAATGGGGAGCGCTCGTAAGCAACGCGCAGGCATCCGGCGGCAAAGCGGTCAAGCTTAGCTGTGATGCTATCGGCGCTTACGCGGATCTGCCGTTGACGCTGTCCGCAGGCAGCCACAAGATCACGCTGACCTTCGTCAAAACCGACTCCGCACCCATGATCGCATTGATCCCCAACGGAGAGGGCACCGGCGAGATCGTCGACCTTTATTCTGCTGATAACACCGCCTCCACGGTCACCCTGACGGTGAACGCTACGGGCAAGAACGACTTCATCCGCGTGCTGGTGATCGACAAAAAGAACGCTTCCTCGGGCTACACCGTCCTGCTGGACGGTTATACCGTTACCGATCGGACGGAGCTTTCCGCCAACGAGTTCGGCATTACGTTGCAGGTCGGACAGACGCAGGAGCTGTCTGCACTCTTTAACGGTACCGTATCGCTTTCTTTCCTGAAGCAGGGCGAGAGCGCCTTCGGCGTGCTGACCCTGACCGATGGCGTTGCGTTGGCTAACCGCACGGGCACTGCTATCGTTACTGCCTTCGATCCCGTGACGGGCGAGCAGGCTGATGTGGTAATCACCGTAGTGGCGGCGGACACTCCCACCGCGGTTTTGGATGCCATTGAAGCGGTCAACGCGGGCGATTATGACGGCGCAAAATCGCTGTACGAAAAGCTCTCCGCCGGTGAAAAGGCTCAGGTCACGAATTTCGTTCTCCTGAAAGAGGAGGAGACGAAGATCGAAGCCCCCGCCGACGAGCCTCGGGATGTCTACTATCTGGAGGAGCTGGACTACGCCGTCAACGACGGCTCTACCGCAAAGAAGGGAACCTGTCCCAGCGGCAGTCATAAACTGCAGTTTACCGAAGGTGGCAAGCTGTACGAACACGGTCTGGGTTTTGAGCCCACTACGGACGAACCCGGTGTCCTCTATATGCAAATTCCCGAAAATGCCGTTCGCTTTACCGTGACGGTGGGGCTGGACAGCGAGATGTCCAAATCAAACTACGATTACGATCAGAAAAACACCGTCCGTATCTGGGTAGACGGTCAGCTGATGGGCGAGACCAAGGCGATCCGCAAGAATATGCAGGACGGTGAGTGGGTCGACAATACCTTCCCGTTTGATATTGAGCTTCCTGCAGGAGCGACCTATCTGGTCATTGAAAACAGCTCCGGCGGCAGCAGAACCTGCGATCACATCCTGTACGCAGATGCCGCTTTCTATGCGGAGTAAATCCGTAATTGGATCGAATCTTTCCCGCATTGCGGGAGAAAATATAAGTTTGGAGGAAAACATACTTGTGATATCGGATGTTACCAAAACCTGAAAAAACCTTGTGAATAGGGGAGTTTCGCGCATTTGGGTATCGAAAATAAGGTTCGCAAAAAGCGTGAAAAATGCCTTGTTTTTTGCGTTTTTACTGTTTCCGATAGACTAAAATGTGTTTCCGATCGGCATAAAAAGCGGGAGCTGCGGTATGTAGCTCCCGTTGAATATTTATGCTTCAAAAAGACTAGCGACCATTTGAAAATGCTCTGAGTGTTTCATCTTCAAAATTGCCTGTGCTTCGATCTGACGAACCCTTTCGCGAGTGATGTTCAGCTTTTTGCCGACCTCCTCAAGAGTCTCTTTTTTATCGTTATCAAAGCCATAACGAAGACGGATGACGGTTCGCTCCCGATCATTTAGGATGCTCAGCATCTGCTCAAAGTGATAAGCAAATTCTTTGTCTGTGAAGGTCTGCTGAGGATTACTTGACGGAGCATCGTCGGCAATGAAATCCATAATGGTGGTCTTTCGTTCATCGTCTACTGTTGCTTCAAGGGACAGTGGTTCCTGAATAATGTTGAGGATGTCTTTTACTTTGGACAGTCCAAGTCCGGAGATCCTCGCTAATTCCCTTGGCGTTGCTTCGCGCCCGTGTTCCTGGAAGAATTGGTTGCGGAGCTTATTCAAAGAGGACAAATTTGTAACGATGTAGTTTGGAATACGGATTAACCGGCCTTGATCGGCAAGTGCTCTTCGGATGGTAAACTTGATCCACCAAGTCGCATATGTTGAGAATCGAAGCTGTCTGGAGGGATCGAATTTTTCCACAGCACGAATTAAGCCCAAATTGCCTTCTTGTATCAGGTCGAGATAGGGCAGACCTAAATTGCGGTAGTGTTT
>JAFTOC010000010.1 GCA_017451585.1 Clostridia bacterium | reverse complement strand
TCGTCTACGCAGACCACTTGGATCTGTTCGCGCTTTCTCACTTCTTGTGTCAGCATCTTCATCCCTCGCTTCCTGTCAATATTATACCACATCTCCACAAAAAAACAAAGCCCTTTTCAGGACTTTGTCTTCAGTCTGAGCTTCCCCTCAAGGGGAAGCCTTTTTCCCTTCTCAGGTCATCTTCACTCGCCGGATTGATCCGTCCTCGGCAAAGCACATCTCGTCAATGCACACCTGTCGGGAGTTGCAGTCTACCTCGGAGAGGGGACGGCGGTGGTAGACGATGTACCACTTGTCGGGCTCGGCGGCGTCCTGCAAAAATCCGTGGTGTCCGGGACCTTTGGCTACGTCGTAGTCGGTGCGCAGGATCTGATCCTCCTTGGGGAAGGGACCGAGGGGCGAGTCGGCGCGGCCGTAGCAGACGCCGTAGGAATCGTTCCCCCAGCCGCCCACCGACCACATAAAGTAGTAGATGCCGTCCTTTTTCAGCATACAGGGACCTTCTACGTAGTCGGGAGGCGTGATCTCGCGGAAGATCTCGCCGTCCTCGAAGGGGACGAAGCCGTTCATGGTGTCGTTCATCACCGCGACGTTGCAGTGTCCCCAGCCGCCGTAGTAGAGGTAGACCGTGCCGTCGTCGTCCTTGAACAGGTGGGCGTCGATGGGCTGGGCGCCGTTGACGAATTTGCCCACTAAGTGTCCCTCCATGTGCCGTTTGAAGGGGCCTGCGGGGGAGTCGGACACGGCGATCTCCAGACCTCCGTCCTGCTCGTTATTCTGGATGTCGTTGGTGGCAAAGACCAGATAGTATTTGCCGTCTTTTTCGATGATGGTGGGTGCCCAGACTGCCTGCCAAACGTGGGGGAAGTCTTCCATGGCGATGATGGATTCGACCTTTTCCCAGATCTTGCCGTCTTTGGAGTGGAAGGCGTCCTGATTGAGCTGCTGACGGTAGGGGCGGGAACGAGTACAATAGATCCAATACTCGCCCTCGTAGAAGCGAGCCTCGGGGTCGGCGTACCAGCCGAGATTGATGGGGTTGTTCAGAGTGATCATAGGGGGATTCCTTTCGGTATTTTTTGAAATTTTATTTCGGTTTATAGTGTGGATCAGCAAGCATCTTTCAGCAACCGTTGCCTCACCGATAATTGCGTCTGAGCCAGCCGCTCAGGGTGATGCCGCAGAGCACGACCTCCTCGCCCATACCGTTGTAGACAAAGCCGTCTTTGCCCACCGAGAGCATCTGCTCGGCATCGGTGAGGGGCGTTTTCTCAGGCTCGGTGACGGGGGCGTCGGTAGTAGTGGGTGCGGTAGTGGTGTCGGTGGAGGCGGGCCTGTCGTCTCGCCGGAGCAGGCGGCAAGGGGAAGGGTACAGCAGACCAGAAGGAACAGGGAGAGCAGTTATTTCATAGGCGGCTCCTTGGATGGGATGATAGGGATATTGTAGCATATTCGGGCGGCGATGTCAAGGGTGGGTGGTAGATATCCACATCCAACCCCGTAGGGGAGACGCTTTTGCCTCCCGTTGGTTCGACCTGCGTAGGGGTTCGGTTGGTGCGTCCCGTTCGATGCCGCCTGCGGCGGCGCGGAACGGGACGCTTCGCTATTCCGTCGCTACGCTCCTTACAAGACCGTTCCCTACAACGGATTGCGGAAATTGTTCGCACCAACTCAGTAGGGGACTGCAGACGCCGCTTTGCGGCTTTCTGCTACCTTCGGCGTCCCGCCCGTGCCCAACCCCGTAGGAGCGACGCAGTTGCTTCGCAACTGCCACGAATCGCCCGCCTGAATCGGTTTCACCCGTAGGGGAGACGCTTCTGCCTCCCGTTCGTGCGGTTTGCACAGGGGTTCGGTGGGTGCAAACCGTGATCTTTCTAAAAATCCCTCTTGCAAAATCTGTCGGAGTATGTTATAATCAAACCAAGATCATTGCAGAATTCTCTGCAAGAAAGGAGGTCTCTATGCAGACCTACAAAAATCCACTCCCGCAGCGCGCCGCCGATCCGTGGGTGGTTCGCGACGGGGACACCTACCTCTACTGCTACAGCATCGGCAACGGCGTTGCCGTGACCCGCAGTGACTCCCTCATCGGTATCCAGCAGGAAAAAGACGCCGTTTGCTACCGCGCGCCCGAGGAGGGAATGTACTCCAAGGAATATTGGGCGCCCGAGCTGCATAAGATTGCAGGACGGTGGTATATCTACGTTGCCGCCGACGACGGCAACAACGACAACCACAGAATGTACTGTCTGGGTGCCAAGACCGACGATCCCACCGGCGAGTACGAGATGATCGGCAAGATCACCGACGACACCGACAAGTGGGCGATCGACGGTACCGTTCTTTCCTATCACGGCGAGAATTACTTCATCTGGTCGGGCTGGCAGGGCGACGTGAACGTCTCTCAGCGGCTCTACATTGCCCACATGAAGGACGCTGCTACTATCGACTCCCCCCGGGCGCTTCTGTCCGAGCCCGAGTACGAGTGGGAGAAGCGCTCCTGCACCGGCGGTCTGCCCACCATCAACGAGGGTCCCGCTATTCTTGCCCGCGACGGCAAGGTGTTCCTGGTCTACTCCGCATCGGGAAGCTGGTCGGACGACTACTGCCTCGGTATGCTGGAGCTTGTGGGCAGCGATCCCATGAATCCCGAGTGCTGGCAGAAGTTTGACGCACCCGTGTTCGAGAAGAACGAGCACTGCTACGGCCCCGGGCATTGCTCCTTCACCACCTCCCCCGACGGCACCGAGGACTGGATGGCTTATCACGGCAATCCCGAGTCGGGCAGCGGCTGGGGCGGACGCAGACTCTTTATTCAGCGCATTCGTTGGGAAGACGGTCTTCCCGTATTCGGTGCGCCCACCGCTCCCGACGAGGAGCTCTTTTTCCCCCTCTGACGGTCTCAAGCTGCCCCACGGCAGAATGCGTCCGTCGCTGACCAAGATCGCCGCCGTCGGCATGGGTATGCTGGCGCTGGCATTGGTGCTGGTAGTGATCGGCGCTATTGCGGGACAGGGCGGCTTTGCCTGGGTACTGCCGCTGGTGGCGCTCCCCATTATGGTGGAGCTGGTGATCTTATGGCAGAAGAACCTGGAGTGGCTGGGCAAGTTTTTGCTGACCACCGACGGGATCCTCTGCGAGAGCCCGCTGTCCGCGCCCCTCTTGCTGGGCTGGGAGGAGATCGAGGATTGCTACTATCTGCCCGGCCAAACGGCGGGTGACGGCACCTACTGTCTCTGCTCGGAAAAGCTGACCCTGCGCGGCGACGGGCAGCTGCCTACCGCTCCTGCAAACGCCAAACTTGTGAAGATCACCGAGCGGGAAGGGCTTCACGAGGCGCTTCGTGCCAGACTCCCCGAGGTGCTGGGAAAGAAGCTGGACGCCGATAAGATGCTGTGACGGTATCCTGCGGGATACCGTCTGTAAAAAGGATGTTGCAAGATCTGCAACGTCCTTTTTTGTTGCCTGCGGATCATAATCCGTTATGGTTTGGGCAAAAATCGTTTCGCCTTTGTTCACAGGTGTGTGTTATACTGGGAATACACCCCTCCGCCTTCCGACGATATGGAGATGATTATGAATATTGCGTTTTTTGTAAAGCCCAAAAGCATGGTGACCTATTTGTACGGAGATCATTCGCTGACCCGCGGACTCAGCCGCCTCAGAGAGAGCGGTTATTCCGCTCTGCCCGTCCTTTCGAGAGACGGGAAGTATCTGGGGACGGTCAGCGAGGGCGATTTCCTTTGGTATCTTGCCGACCGCAAGGCTCGCGATACCGCCCCGCGGGACGCTAAGATCCGCGATCTGCTTCACACCGACCGCGCCAAAGCCATGCCCGTGACCACGTCCATGGAGGAGCTGCTCCGCTGTGCGACGGAGCAGAGCTTCGTCCCCGTGGTGGACGACGTGGGCAGTTTTATCGGCATCGTGGTCAGAAGCGATCTGATCCGATATTTTGCGGATCGCGTTGCCGCTCCGCCTCGGGAACGGGCGACGGTGCCAACGGCGGCGCGGGCGTGATGCACGCGTCGCGCGAAGATTTTTCGATTTTTTTCGATATTTCCCCGACATTTCGAAAAAAACGCTTGCAAATGTGCGCTCCTTGTGGTATAATACCCGTATTCGATCCCAATAAAGGAAGTGTCACTTTTGCTTACCCTGGACAAAGTCTATCACGCCGCCTCCGTTCTGAAAGACGTGGTACGGCACACCGAGCTGATCCCCTCCCCGCTGGTGAGCGGCTGTCAGCTCTATCTGAAACCCGAAAATCTCCAGCTCACCGGCTCCTTTAAGGTGCGCGGTGCGGCTTATAAGATCTCCCAGCTCTCCGACGAGGAGAAGGCGCGGGGCGTCATCGCCTGCTCGGCGGGCAACCACGCTCAGGGCGTCGCCCTTGCCGCTACCAAGTACGGTATCAAGTCGCTGATCTGTCTGCCCGAGGGCGCGCCTTTGATGAAGGTGGAAGCCACCAAAGGCTACGGCGCCGACATCTGCATGGTGCCCGGCGTTTACGACGACGCCTACAAGAAGGCGTTGGAGCTGCGCGATCAGTATAATTACACCTTCGTTCATCCCTTTGACGACGAGAACGTCATTGCGGGGCAGGCGACCATCGGTCTGGAGATCCTTGACGAGCTGGCAGACGCCGACGTGATCGTTGCCGCGATCGGCGGCGGCGGACTTTGCTCGGGCATTGCCTTTGCCGCCAAGTCGGTAAAGCCCGATATCAAGGTCTACGGCGTGCAGGCAGAGGGCGCCGCCAGCATGGCGCGGTCGTTGGAGGCGGGCGAGATCGTCCGTCTGCCCTCGGTGAAGACCATCGCCGACGGTATCGCTGTGAAGGAGCCGGGGGCAAACACCTTCCGCTATTGCTCCGAGCTGTTGGACGGCGTGGTGACGGTCAGCGAGGACGAGATCTCCTCGGCTATCCTGACTCTCATCGAAAAGCACAAGATGATCGCCGAGGGCGCGGGTGCCGCTCCCGTGGCGGCGGTGCTGTTCGGCAAGATCCCCGAGGCGCTGGAGGGCAAGAAGGTCGTCTGCGTGGTCTCGGGCGGTAATATCGACGTGAACATCCTCTCCCGCGTTATCAAGCGGGGCATGGTGATGTCGGGACGCACCTGCAACATCTGCGTGGAGCTGCCCGACAAGCCCGGTCAGCTTGCAGAGGTGTCCAAGATCATCTCTGACTGCGGCGGCAACGTGGTTTGGGTACATCACGAGCGCACCAGCGAGATGATGGACGTGAACGGCTGTTTCTTGCATCTGCGGCTGGAGACCCGAAACTTCGAGCACATCAAGGAAATCATGGGAGCCCTTGCCGACGCTGGCTTCCAACCCAGCGAAAACAATTACTAACGGCGCGATGGCTGACGGACGCTTGACCGCAGTGCCGTGACTTGCGCGAAAACAAAATTATAATTTCAGGAGATAAAGAAAATGGAAAAGGTATACACCCAAAACGCGCCCGACGCCATCGGGCCTTACTCGCAGGCAATGAAGGTGGGAGGTCTGCTCTTCACCTCCGGACAGATCGCCATCAATCCCGCTACCGGTAACGTAGAGGCGACCACCATCGAGGCGCAGACCGAGCAGGTCTGCAAGAATCTGTGCGCCGTTCTGGAGGCAGCAGGCACTTCGATCGAAAAGGTGGTCAAGACCACCTGCTTCCTGGCAGACATGGGCGATATTGCCGCTTTCAACGGTATCTACGGCAACTATTTCGTGGGCAAGCCCGCTCGCTCCTGCGTGGCAGTGAAGACCCTCCCCAAGAACGTGCTGGTAGAGGTCGAGGTCATCGCCGAGCTGTGATGTGGGGCGCTGCCCCGTAGTTCGCCAACGGCGAACTACTACCCCGCCAAAGAACCTTCTTGAAAGAAGGTTCTTTGGAATCTCCAAGAACTTTTGTTAAGGGCGGCAAATACTTGCCGCCCGGATTTGTATCTTTACCAATGGAGGGCGTCTATGTCTGTTGCTTATTATCCTTCCCCCATCGGGCTGCTCCGCATCGTGTCCGAAAACGGCGCATTGGTGGAGCTGCTACCCGTGGAGGACGAGTCTGCCGTAAGTCCTTCCGCTACCTGCGACGATCCCGCCGTCGGGGCGACGATCCGCTGGCTGGACGCTTATTTTGCGGGGCAGGTGTTTCCGCTCCCGCCGCTTGCCCCGAAGGGAACCGCGTTTATGCAAAAGGTCTGGGCAGAGCTTTTGAAGATCCCCTACGGTGAGACGGCAACCTACGGTGAGATCGCCCGTCGGATCGGTTCTCCCAATGCCTCCCGTGCCGTGGGCGGTGCGGTGGGTAAGAACGCCCTGCTGATCGTGATCCCTTGTCATCGCGTGGTGGCGGCGGGCGGCATCGGCGGCTTCTCCTGCGGGATTGAACGGAAACGGTGGCTGATGGCGCACGAGAAGATCCTTTGAACGAACGAAAAACTCCCCGAAAGGGGAGTTTCAGACTGAAGACAAAAGGGAGTTTCGTATCAAGCGAAGCTCCTTTTTTCATGCGATTTAAGCAAACGAAGTTTTGCAGTGAAACAAATTGAGAAAAAATGCAAAAAACGCTGACG
>JAFTOC010000004.1 GCA_017451585.1 Clostridia bacterium | reverse complement strand
CGTTTGAGATGGTTTTCCCCTCCCCTCAGTATATCAAATGAGTTTGTCTTCAGTCTGACTCCAAGCGTTAGCTTGGAATATCACTTATTTTGTCCTCGATGTTAGCGAGCATCGGATTTTGACACCAAAATCCTTATGGCATCTATCTTCGGACCGTATAAAGGAAAAAGCAGAGTGTAAAAACTCTGCTTCTTCTTTATGTAGGGGCTCCCTAAAAGGGAGTTTTTTTATTGCTGTTACAGCTGTTCCACCACGCCGATGAAGATGGGCAGTCCCGTCGCGTTGTCCAAGATGGCGTAGACGAAGGGGCGGTCGAGGGTGACGTAGTAGATGGGAAGCGCATCGGGAGGCTCTGCTCCCGTCGGCGCATCCACGATCGTTGCCGCGGCGGCGCAGATTCCGTTTTTGTCCAGCGTGATCACGGTGTTCTGCTGTACGTTGCCGATAAAGAGCGTGTTCCCGTGTATGGTTTCACCCATTTTCAAGAAATCAGCTTGGGGATCCATCGCGGTGGGGATATAGGATTTGAGTATCTCGGTCAGCCTGATGGAGGAACCGTAGGAGAAAGAGGGAAGCTTGGCGTGCACCTCGGCGCGGGTTCCGCTTTGCAGAAACGCCTGCAGCTGCTCGCCGGTCAGCGATGCCACGAACGCACCGGCGTCCACTCCCTCGTCAGGCAGGATCGCCGCGAAGGTGTAGCCGTCCATATATTTTTTGAATCCAATGGCACCTTCCATCGACAGATAGTTGGATTCTACGGACGCCATCATCGTAGCGGCTGTGTCAGCGTCGCTTCCGTGGAAGATCCCCTTGGATAGCTGAGCGTCGTCGTAGGCGTCTGACCACGCGGCATTTAGATAGAGGGTGTTGATCAGGTACATCATAGTATTGGGATTGATCTCCTCCACCATTTTTTTGATCAAACCGTTCGTGTGGTACTTGATCCACAGATTGATGTCGTCTGCCGTGGAATCGTCAAAGGGAGCTTCGTAGAAGTCTGCTTGGTAGTAGTTGGCGTTGGTCTGCAGGAAGGTGGGCGACGCGTTGAACACGCCCTGCCGCACCCAAATAGAATTGGCAACGCTGAAGGTCGATTGGGAATATTGACGCACTACCATCTTGTTTACCCATGTGCGGAGAGTGGCGTTCAGCTCCTCTATCGAAAGCGTGCCACCCAGCAGGGCTCCCATTTCGGCAAGGGTCTGATCTTCCGCGCCGTTGGCGGTCATTGCCAGCGCCAGCATGGCAGACAGGGGAGAGAAGCAGAGATTGTCCTCGTCTTTGATCCCGTCCGCGTCTTGGAAAAGACGGACGGCAAAGTCCATATACGCCTCCTTGAAGGCATCGTCGATCTTGCGATCCTCTACCGTCTCGGGCGTCAGCCCTACCAGACGGTTGACTGCCTTGATTCCCACCACCGGATCGGTGATGGATTCCAGCGCGGGACTGTCCTGATTGGGCTGATCGTCGCTGAAGGGCGGGCGAAGGTCGGGGTCCGAGCCATCGGGAGTCGGCTCTATCCCTTCGGGGATTCCCGATTCGAGCGGCGGTTGCTCTGCGAAATCGTCGTCCTCACTATCATCGGGGGCAAACTCGGGAGTCGTTACGGTGGGCGCCATTTCCGCGTCGGAAGGCGGAATGTTATCGGCACCGTTGTTCTTCGCCGTAGTGACGATGCCGTCCTCCGCCACGTCTGCCGGCAGGGTGAACAGCCCCAGCGTCGGCAGTGCAACGACGATACACAGCACCACCGTTGCAACGCCCGACAGGATCAGCTTCCGTCGGCGGGCGGCGGCGATCGCCGCCCTTTTCTGCGCGGCGGCACGCTCCTCCACCAGCGCCTTAAATTCATCTTTGTTTCTCAAAATTCAAACCCCTCCTTTTCTAAATCGGCTCGGAGTGCATTCTTTCCTCTGTAAACTAAATTTTCGATCTGCTTTTTGCTCTTATGTAGGACTCGCCCCGCTTCTTCGTAGGACAGCTCCTCGAAGTAGATCAGATGGAGCGCCGCCCGATAGTCGGGCTTTAGCCGTCCCATCGCCCGATGGAGCTGACGCTCCCGCTCCTTCTTCAAAAAGAGGGTTTCGGGATCGTCCTCGTCGCTTCCGGGCAGGGCGGCGGCCTCCTCCAGCGGCAGGATCCGCCGACGGTTTTGGCGGCGCAGGTAGTCCGTGGCACGGTTTCGTCCCACGGTGAACAGCCAGGTCTTCAGAGACACCGAGAAATCGTATTTGTCCGGCCGTGCGATCAGCAGGGCAAAGCAATCGGCGGCGATCTCCTCTGCGATGGCGACGCTTTCCACGTAGCGGCAGAGAAAGAAGATCAGATTATCCTTGTAAAGCTCCAGTATTTCGTCGAATGCGGACTCGTCACCGTTAAGATATCGGCGGTAGCTACTTGCACCGTTATCCATAGTCGGCTCCTTTCATCGGAGAAGCTCGCGTTTCTTCTCCGTTTCATCTATTATACGAACGAAAGGCGCAAAACCCTCAGTTCTTCTTGAAAATATTATATCATATTTACAAAAAAGTGTCAACGGCAAATGAAAAGCCCTACCGTCAGAGACGGCAGGGCTTCATTCTGCTGCAAATTAGACAATGAAATGCTTATTCAGCGGCTTCATCAAAGGAGAAGTCGTCGGGCAACCAAATGCCGGAAGGCGCAACAATGGGCTTGGTGCCGTTGGGCCAGGTTCCCTTAGGTACCCAGTACTCATCCTCGCCGTCGGGGCCAACGTGTGCGGCACCGCCGATGATTACGTCACCGATGGTCTTCCAAGCAACGCCAACGTCCATCGTGTTATACATGATGTCGCTGTCGCTCAAGTAGTCGGTGGGGATGAACATTTCCGTAATGGTGTGGTAAACGGTAGGACCGTCGGTCAGCTCTTCGGTAACCATGATCGCGGTAACGTCGTCGCCGCTGGTTTCGCACTCTGCGTCAATGCCGCGTGCGTAAACGTACTTCTGTGCGTTGGACGCGCCGATAAAGATCTCGAAGTTGGAGTTGGTCCACCAGTCGCCGGTACCGTTGCCGATGTAAACGTCGTGGTAGGCGTCGCAAGCCAGATAGAGACCTGTATCGGTCATCGCACCGTAGAAGGTGACCTTCTTGTGGGTGTAGTCTTTTTCTTCGTTAGCTGCCGCCTTTTCGCCGATGACCTCAACGGTATGCAATCCTGCGTACTCGGACAGATCGCCGTCGAGGGCGAACTTAGAGCCGTCCAGCAGTTCGGGACCTACGAATTCGGGAGTGGTATCGGGGGTGTTATTGTCGAGGGGATTGGTAACGGACGCTTTGGTGGTGGTGGCAGCGGTGGTTGTACCGGCTGTGTTGTTGGCATCGGTCGTGGTGTCGGTGGACTCACCGCCGCAGGATGCCAGGCACATAGATGCCGTTGCCAAAATTGCCAGCAGGAAAGAAAGCTTTTTCATTATAAATTCCTCCTAAGTATTAGGTTTGCAAAATACAGTCCCGACGGTAGACCGGCGAATCGACGGATTCGGCAGCAGAAGGGTTACCGTCTTGACTAAGTGCCAAAATAATTATTTTCTCCGCCGTTTTCCGATCAGGATACCGACGGTAACGCCGACGGCGGCGAGCAGTGCGCCGGCGCCGATCCATACGGGCAGGAGCGATGACGGCGGCTCGGTGCCATCCGTGTTTGCCGGATCCGCCGAGGGCTCCGAGACGGGGGGCTGATCGGTGCCGTCTCCGTCGGGATCAGAGGGGGGATCGGTCGGCGTATTTGTGGAATCAGCGGACTCGGCAGACGCCTGCAGTGCGGCGATCTCCTCCTCAGTGGCACCCAGATCCATCGACAGGAAGCGGGGACGGTAGTCCGCCGTGTTCTGCGCCATGGAAACGCCGTTGACGTTTACGTTGTAGGAGATCAGCAGAGTACCTGCGGGGGAGATGTGAGGGTGTGCTTTTGCATTGTATGTGTAGAGCGTTCCGCTGCCCCCTGCGGCAGTGTCACCGGTCTCGGGAACGGTGTAGCATTGCACGGGGGTATCGAAGGGGCCTGCGGGTGAGTCGCCGATGGCGTACATAATGCGGTCGGACTGAACGTCCTGGGTGTAGACCGCGATGTATTTGCCCTTGTACGGCCCCACCGTGATCGGCGTTACGCTGACCTCGCAGGAGACCCGCTCCAGGATGAGTGCGGACGCTTCGATGTCCTCCACCCAATCGGAGCCGTTCCAGTAGCGGAGCTTGTCAAAATCGGGGAAATCGTCCTCGTGGATGCGGGAGACGATCAGATCCTTTTGGCTGAAGGCGGCGAAATTGTCGCGATAGCCGTAGAGATAGATGTAGCCGTCGGGATCGGGCGCGCCCGCACTCTCGGTGTTGCAGAGGACGCCCATACCGTAAGCGTAGTCGAAATTTTCCAGCTTCTTGAGGAGCGCGGTGACGTTACGGGTGCGCTTGTATTTGTTGAACTGCGGCGTTCCGTCCTCGGCAAGGGGGATCTTGATCAGATCGATCTGCGAGGGTTTCCAGTTTTGCTGGGAGAAGGCGATAGCGTAAAGCGCGCCGTCCTGTACGAAGCAGTCGAAGAGCCATTGGCTCTGACTGAACAGGTTCAGATCGCCGGAAAGCGCCATATTGGCTTTTGCGCCGTAATAGAATTGTATGCCCGACGCATCGGGAAGGTTCCCCTCCAGCAGTGCGGCGGAATGATTGGCCATCCCGTTGGAGCGAGAGATCCTGCCCGTGCTGCTTGCAGTACCCAGGATGGTATCGCTGAAGAAGAACAGCGTTTTAGTGGACGAGCTTGCGGAGGACAGGGCGTCGTTGCCGTCCAGCGCCACCGAGTAGATGCCGTCTGCGGCAAGCCATCCCTCACGGGTGCCGGCACGGTCAAAGAGCGCCGTCCAATCGTCGGCAGGCGTGCAGGTCAGGATCGGGGACGCAGAATCCGCAGATTCGGTCGCCCGCGCCGACAGAGACAGGCAGGGAAGGGTCAGGGCGGGGATGAGAACCCCGGACAAAATCTTACAGGTGAGTTTCATAAAAGCATCCTTTGCGACGCCTTACGGCTTACCCGCGCGGGCGTCGGGTCGTGGTGGCGGCGGTGGTCGTTTGCGAAGGAATTGCGGACGCGGTGCCGCCTGTCAGCAGAAATTCTCCGTCCATCCACGCGATTCGAGCGTCCAGCCAGCTTTTGAAATATTCCACGGCTTCGTCGAAGTCGCTGGAGCCCAGCTCGCTGTGGGGATACAGCGCGTGATTGAGCTGCTCCGACGCGGCGATGCGCAGAGCGGTCTGATCGATGGAGGCGCAGAACGCATCAATGAGTCCGTTGTTTTTCAGCTCCGTCCAGCGCTCACAGACCAGGCGGACGAACGCCTCGCACTCAAACAGTTGGGTGTACCAAGGCGCGTTTTTTACGCGATAGCCGTCGATCTGAGGATCCTGCGTACCGTAGCAGGTATCGAAGTCCCAAACGGGACCCATGTACAGGCGTCCGGTCTCGTCGATGTAGCAATAACAGCTGGTGACGAACTGGGAGTCGTAATTGCGGGTCAGCTCGTTGAGCAGGTACCAGTTGACGAAGGAATCCACGTCAATGTATTGGGAGATCGCTTCCAGCGTTTTTTCGCGGGTAAATGCGTCGGATAAGCCGTTGAAGAAGGGCTGCAGCTCGGCAAGCGCGGCGTCCTTGGCGCGCTGATCCATATCTTCCAGATCAACGCCCTTGTAGGTCTTCAGACGAAGATGAACCGAATTGCTTCGGTTGCTGTCCTCGTACAGAATGATGCAGGTGTCGCAGGTGTGACGGTAGACCATTTCGATCTCGAACAGCACGCCGACGTCGTCGGGAACGTCGATGCGTTCCTCATGGATTTGGATCTTTTCGGTCAGCACCCAGGTGCCGGCGTATTCGCCGTTGACCACCACGTCTACGTATTCGTTTTCACAGGTGCCGCGAAGCCCCATGGCAGCCGCCATCTTTTGGGTCAGATAGTTGTGCATCATGGTATGGTCGCTGGACACGGTGATCAGCGTCCACTTTTTTGCGGCGCCCATGCCGAGAAAATCGGCTTTTTCGCCCAGCTTCAGGGAGTAGGGCTTCTGCGCAAAGCTCCAGGAGTAGTTGCCCCGCCCCTTGATCTGCAGAGGAAGCTCGTAATAGCTGTCCTCCACGTACTGATCCACGAAGGTGTAGGTGGCGTCGGTGTATATGCCGTGCTGAACGGCGTCCAGTCCGCGGTCGTTGGGAAAGTTCAGATAAAGCGTGGCGAGATTGGTCAGACGGGGATATTTTTGCACGGTGGCACCGTCCACCGTGGCGTAATTGGCGGCGATGTAACTGCCGTTCTCGGTCAGCGCGCCGACGGTATAGTTTTGGTCTTCCCGAACGGTAGGCGCAAACAGGGAGCTGAGATCGGAGGGGAGCGTAGTCGTTTTGGGATCGTCCGACGGCGTGGTATTCGATTGATCGCTTGGCGCAGCCGAGGTTGCATCGGAAGGCGTTTTACTGCTGCATCCGGTAAGGCAGGCAAGCGCCGCCAGCAGGACAATCAAGAAGCGTTTCACAAATATTTCTCCTAACGAGGGATCTTTTTTGTATATTATAGCACGAATGCAGAAGCGTTTTGTGAATAAAGTGTGAATATTTACGAGAGAATCTAAAATGCTGATAAAAATATACCGACCCCGCAGAGTCGGTATGTGAAATAATAGGCATCCTCTCGGATCAATCGCCCGGGCAGGCAAGTAGCCGTTGCAGACCGTTTGCAAACAGGATTTCGTAATCCTCCAGCGGATCGCCTTCGTAAAGATATTGGTAGCGGGTTTCGGTATAGGTGAGATATTTGGGCTTGGGGTATACCAACAAGTACAGCCGGTCGTATTCCTCGGCAGATGCAGACAAATCCAGCAGCTTGCGGCTGACCTGCTTCTCTTTGCCGAAATCCTTGACGTGATCGGGCAGATTCTCTGAGCTTCTCTGTAAATTGAATAACACGCTGGATTTGCGCACTTCAAAGTAATAATGACTGCGCGTCCTTTCAATGTTCCAACGCCCCATCCCCAAGCGATGGGTGAGAAGGGCAATGCCGTATTTCTTCTCGCCTACCGTCAGCACTATATCCACGCCGCCCTTCTTCCCGAAGACGATCTGACGGAGCTTTCGCTTGTATGTAACCGTGATCCCGGCGCGTGTCAGCTTTTTGAAGGTTTTCCGCAAAGCGCACAGGCGGAAGAAATAGCGAATCCATCGGTAGATACAGCGAAGGAAGGCGAAAACGAGACAGATCTCCAACGTCATTAGGAGTGCTTGGATAGACATACGGTGTTCCTCCTGTTGTTCAATATCAAGTGCGGATGACCAGATCCTCTCGCTCCTGCTTGCCGATCCTCCAGAAGCGGCGGTAGATCAGCAGAACGACGGCGAGATGGATCGTAAGATAGACGAGATAGTAGAGCGCATACACGAGGTAATCGGAGAAGATGTGCAGACCCTCCTTGTGTACGGCGGTATAGCGTCCCGTCCAAAGCAAATAGCTGTTATTGTAAATAAGCGAAGGCAGATAAGACCAATAGTAGCCTACGGTGGAGTGTTCGGCGCAATTGAAAAGGCTGACTGCCAAGCGAATAATCTCACAGGGGGCGAGATAGCAGACGGCACTACGAAGCCAACTGTAGGTAACCTGCCCACTGGGATAATGATCGGGGACGAAGCGTCTTTGCAAAAAATAGGAAGCCGCAAAGGAACCTCCGAAGACGATCAGACCGCTGAGTATATAGCAAATAGCAAGCCCCAAAAATTCCGGAGTGCCGGGAAAGTGATATATGATGGTGCGAACGGTGACTAAGCTGACTAAATTCGCCGTTTTAGCGGTGACGTAATATACGATCAGCATCACCAAAGTGGAGATAGCGATATGACCTGTAGGAATCTCGGGGCGGTTTCGGATCATGTTCTGCAAGCCTCCTTGGGAAATGAAGTATTGTTACATCTCATCTTACGAACAGTATAACATATTTGCAAATCATTGTCAATAGTCGGATGCGTATTTCGTATAATTTTACAAAAGTCTTTTATATAGCAAGCAGATCTTCCGCGAGTAGAAAGGAGAAAGGATAAAAATATACCGACCCCGCAGAGTCGGTATGTGAAATAATAGGCATCCTCTCGGATCAATCGCCCGGGCAGGCGGCAGAAACGGTCGGTCGTA
Organism: Clostridia bacterium; assembly: GCA_017451585.1. Taxonomy (GTDB): domain Bacteria; phylum Bacillota; class Clostridia; order Oscillospirales; family CAG-272; genus CAKSQF01. The sequence continues at coordinate 2,001 of JAFTOC010000004.1, read as the reverse complement.
TGCCTCGGCTGGCGGAGAAAGCTCCAACCGTTTACGGCAGTCAGCTTTTCTCCGCCGAAATCCCGGTCGGAGTTTTGCAATTCAATTTGCTTTTTCGTCAGGAGTATATTGCGGAATGAATTTTGACGCAAACACGCCTTTATTTCTGCCTACGATATAGAAATATCCGATCACAGAGAATACGACGGCACCGATGCAATTCACAATGAGATCTTTCATCGTATCAATAATGCCCACGTCAAGATAGCCGTTTTCAATTACGTACACAATCTCGCCGTTTTCCAGCAAAGCCGTTCCCGTTATGTTCGGAATATTTACAACGTCATTTAATCCGCTCGGATTTAATGCGACCGAGGAGATTTCGTGAATGACGTGATCCTTTTGCATATCGGTTCCTATCAGCATATCTCCGGCAAATTCAAAAAATTCCCACAGAACGCCGATGGTCATCGAAAAGCAAAAGGATACTACCGCAACGAATATCGGAGACAGGTTGATATGAAATTTGGGAGAGTTATTCAGAATGTCTATTATCGCAAAGCCGATGGCAGCCATCAGAAATCCGTTCACGGTGTGGAGCATCGTATCCCACCAGGGAATGTGCGTGTAGAAACTGCCGAGCTCTCCTAAGATTTCTGCCGCAAAAATAAACAGCAGAATAATGATCTCCAGTTCCTTCGGCAACGTCACCTTCAGCACCTTATTAGCGATTATGGGAATATCGAACAGCAATAAGGTCAGCACGCACAGAAATACCGATTGATACGCTCCCCGCAGCAGACAGGTGATCATGATGATCGAAACGAACACGCTCAGCACGATTTGAAAGGTGCTTTTGCGTTTGAACCATTCCTTGGATTTGGTACGCATAATCGTCTTCCTTTGCTGAGCGTTCAGAGAACGAGAAACGTGCAGGTTCCGGGAGCAAGCACAAGTCTGCCTGCAGGCTTTACGGTCGGACGCAGTTTTGGAATATCCGAAATCCTCTTGACAAATCCGTATCGTGGTGCTATCATTATAGCACGACACTTGTCGAATTTACAACAATCAGTTTTGCACCATTCGATGCGAATGCGACAGTTGACGGCAAATTGTATCGCAGTTTACAAAAAATTCACGAGGAGGAAGCCGTATGAAGGGGAATCAAAGAATTGCATTGACCAAGCGACTTTTGCAGGAGGCGATCATTCGGCTGTTGGAAACCAAGCCCATCGACAAAATCAGCGTGACCGAGCTGTGCAACGAATCCGGTATCAACCGCGCTACGTTTTACCGTCATTATAATACGCCCCGCGACCTGCTTTTGGAAATGGAGATCGAGTTTGCAGAAACGATCAATTTAACGTATAACGCCGCTATGATCCGCGACGTTTCCAAATGTGCCGAGGAATTATGCAATTATCTGTACAGCAATTCCAAACTGCTGAAAATCTTTATCCGAAACAATTCGGAAGAAGATCTTTGCGTTTTGTTGAACGGCATATTTTACAGTTTCATTGAACGCAACGATTTCATCGATCTCAGCGCAGTGGACGAAGCAAGTCTCAAGCTGATCTCCTCGTATATCACGGGAGGAGGATATTTTATGATGAAGCAATGGTTAATGGAGGACATTCAAAAGGATCCCAAGGAGGTCGCGGATCTGATTTTGAAATTTATGAATTACACGGCGTCCTTTCTCAGCCAAAGCATCCAATAAAAGAAGGCGCGCCACTCACGCGCCGCAGGCATTTCACATTGCGAAGCAATATTTCACGCTCGGAGAGCATTTCACAAATCCCGAAGGGATTTATTTTGCTTAAAAAGGGGCTGTAAAAAAGGAATCGCCGCATAAGGGCAATAAGAAAATAAAAGAAAAAGCCATTGCAAAAGTGAAATTTTCACTATAGCAATGGCTTTTTTATTGTATCAAGGCTCCCTCCGAGAGGGAGCTGTCGCCGTAGGCGACTGAGGGAGCCTGCGCGACTATAAAACACAACAAAACTTCCATAGTAACGCACT
>JAFTOC010000074.1 GCA_017451585.1 Clostridia bacterium | reverse complement strand
TTCTTCTCATGAAAACAAATCTCCTTCCTTGGAAAGTGTGGTGCGCAGAGCGGCTTTGGCGCGGGTCAGCAGATTATCCACCTGCTTGGGGCTGCGCTTCATAACCTTTGCCGCCTCTTTGTAGGACAGCTCCTCCAGATAGACCAGGTGCATGGCGATCTGCATCTCGTCGGGGAGCGACTGCATTGCGCGGTTCAGCGCACGGCTCTGCTCGTTTTTCAGCAGGATCTCCTCGGGCGTTTGGTCGTGGGCGGTCTCGTTTTCCGCCTCGGACAGCTCCACGGTGGCGAATTTCTTGGCGTGACGCAGATAGTCCACGGCGCGGCTGCGGGCGATGATGAACAGGTAATTCTTCAGCGGGATCTTAAAATTATAGCGGTGTTTATGGAGCAGTAATTCCATAAAGGTGTCGATGCAAAGGTCTTCCGCGATGCTCTCGTCGTGGACGTAGCGCTGAATGAAAAAGGTCAGCGAGTCGCGGTGGGTTTTCAGCAGCTCGTCAAAGCCGCTCTCGTCGCCGTCTAAATAGCGTCGATAACACTGTGCTCCGTGATCTGTAGCCTTGCTATCCATAGGAGGTCTCCTTTCCGAAAGCGCGCATTCCCGGGATGTGCTTTCATATAGTAATACGAATGAGAAGTCGATTTTCCTTATGCGTTTGAGGATATTTCTTGAAAAACTTTCGTAGTGCAGCCTTGGACTTTTGAGGGGGAGGGGATCCGGAGTTCGCCGACGGCGAACTCCGATAGTTGCGCAAGACGCAACTATCGACCGTCACTCAAACGCCGAAATTTTCTTCCTTCCCCTCAAACTCCCCCTCCTACTTCCTTGGCTGTGTGCTTTCGAGCGGTAAGATGGGGGGATTGGTATATGTTATTATAACCTCACACTGTCTCCTTCGCCGCCGCGCCGTCGGCAAGATAGCGCAGGGCGGAGGGCAGTACCTCCACCTCCACCGACTCGGCTTCGATGACCTCGCCGTCGATGCAGACCTGCTTGGTGCCGCCCACGGTCAGAGCAGTGATCCGCTTGTAGACGGCGATGGAAGCGTATTTTTCGCGCACGTTCCCCGTCGCGGGATCGATCAGCGTCCCTTTTTTGTATTTGCCGATCAGCGAGATGAATTTCAGGCGGCTGACCTTTTTCACCAATAGCAGCTCCAACACGCCGTCGCGCATATCCGACAGCGGGGAATTGTGGAAGCCGCCGCCGCACCATTGTCCGTTGCAGACGGCGCAAAGCAGAGCGTTTCCCTCAAATTCGAAGGTGCCGCCGCCCTCTTCTGTGGCTTTGATCGAAAATTCCCAGCCAAAGGGCTTGAAAAACTCGGTGACGATACCCAAAAGATAGGACAGACTGCCCGCGATGCCGTACTTTTTCTTGAACTGTCCTGCCGAGGAGACCACGTTGCAATCGAATCCGACGTTGACCATGTTGACGCCGTAGCGACCGTTACAGAGATAAGCGTCCAGTGCAAACTCCTTGCCGTCCATTGCCGCCAGCGTGCGGACGGTGTCGTTGCCCGAGCCGGCAGGGATGAAGGTGAGGCGAGCGGTCTCGCCCGCACCTGCTTCCAGCACGCCGGCGACCGCTTCGTTGATGGTTCCGTCGCCGCCGTGGACGACGAAGTGCGTGTGCGGATCCCGTCGGCAGGTTTCGGCGATCAATCGGCGGCAATCGCCCGCGGATTGGGTGATATAACCGTGAATTTCGGTTTGCGAAATGCCGCTCCCTGCGGCGGGATTATAAATGTGAATGGTTTCCATAATTTTGTCGCCCGAAGGCTTTCCTTTACCGTACTCTGCAGGATGTCAAGTTCACACCACCATTATACCATCTTCCGCAGAGCTTGTCAACCGACGAAGAAATTCCTTGCTTTTTGCCGAAAACTACCTACCTTTTCGGAAAATATCGTCCGTTCTGAAAACGCGGACGAAAATCCTCTCTTTTTTATGAAAAAAAACGAAAAAATTTTTCCGCAAAATATTGCAATTCAGCGCGAGAAAGTGTATAATAAAACCATTCTATGTTGCAGGAGGTAATGCAAAATGGCACTTACCAATCAATATCTTCTTTCCGTCCTTGAGACCGTGAAGAAGCGGAACGGCGGAGAGCCCGAATTCATTCAGGCGGTCACCGAGGTTCTGGAATCCTTCGAGCCCGTCGTAGAGGCTAATCCTCGACTGGAGGCTCTGGGCGTCGTAGAACGCATCGTTGAGCCTGAGCGCTTCATTCAGTTCAGAGTTCCGTGGGTGGACGATGCCGGCAAGGTGCACGTCAACCGCGGTTATCGCGTACAGTTCAACTCCGCGATCGGCCCCTACAAGGGCGGTATCCGTCTCCATCCGACCGTAAACGCATCGGTTATCAAGTTCCTGGGCTTTGAGCAGTGCTTCAAGAACAGCCTGACCGGTCTGCCCATGGGCGGCGGCAAGGGCGGCTCCGACTTCGACCCCAAGGGCAAGTCCGATATGGAGATCATGCGTTTCTGCCAGAGCTTCATGAGCGAGCTCTACCGTCACATCGGCCCCGATACCGACGTTCCCGCAGGTGACATTGGCGTGGGCGCCCGCGAGGTGGGCTTTATGTTCGGTCAGTACAAGAAGCTTCGCAACGAGTACACCGGCGTCCTCACCGGCAAGGGACTTGCTTATGGCGGTTCTTTGGCGCGCACCGAAGCAACCGGCTACGGCCTGCTCTACTTTACTCAGGAAATGATGTCCTGCATGAAGAACGACACCGTTGCAGGCAAGACCATCGTGATTTCCGGCTCCGGTAACGTCGCCATCTACGCTTGCGAGAAGGCACAGGAGCTGGGCGGCAAGGTAGTTGCACTGTCCGACTCCAACGGTTATATCTACGATGCCGACGGCATCAAGCTGGACGTTGTGAAGCAGATCAAGGAAGTGGAGCGCGCCCGTATCTCGGTTTACGCTGACCGCGTTCCCGGCTCCGTTTACACCGCAGGCTGCAAGGGCATCTGGACGATCCCCTGCGATATCGCGCTCCCCTGCGCAACGCAGAACGAGATCGACGGCGAGTCCGCCGCAATTTTGGTGAAGAACGGTACCAAGGTCGTAGCAGAAGGTGCGAATATGCCCTCCACTCCCGAGGCAATTGCCACCTTCCAGAACGCAGGTCTGCTCTTTGCTCCCGCCAAGGCGTCCAATGCAGGCGGCGTAGCCACCTCCGGTCTGGAAATGTCCCAGAATTCCATGCGTTACAGCTGGACTTTTGAGGAAGTAGACGCCAAGCTGAAGCAGATCATGATCGGCATCTTCCACAACGCTTACGATGCCGCCAAGAAGTACGGCAAGGAAGGCGACCTGGTTGCAGGTGCCAACATCGCAGGCTTTGAGAAGATCGCCTCTGCAATGATCGCTCAGGGCGTGGTTTGATCGGGGCGCTGCCCCGGACCCCCCAAGAACTTTTATGAAAGGCGGAAGAATGGTTTGTGACCATTCTTCCGTCGTTCTGTTTACAGAACGACAGTGCAATATACTTGCCGCCTGACTTTTTTGCGGTGCGGTTGAGTGTTGGACAAGGTTGTGGTATAATGAAGTATCAAATCGTGTATATCGGATAGGAGCGTTTTCAATGGAAAAAGGACGGATTATTTATTTGAACGGTGTAACCAGCGCGGGAAAAACATCCATCGTGGAGGCACTTCAAGCACGGGATGACTATTTCTTTTACGTTGTTGCAAATGATTTGTTTGAAGAGATGGTAGGAGTCAAGTATTTGCAACAAAATTATTGGAAACATTTGAGTGAAGTCATTATTTTGATGTATCATACCGCAAAATTGTTTTCCGATATGGGCAAGAACGTGATCATCGACGGGATGTTGGTGGAAAGAGAGGAAGTCAAACCCCACTACGAGCAGGTGCTGGAGATCTTCAAGGACAATCCGTTGGATATTGTGGAAGTCTACTGCCCATTGGAGATTTGCAGACAGCGCAATATTGCGCGGGGCAACCGAGGAGAGATGCAGTCTCATGATCAGTATCGGTACATGAATCAGGACGTGGTACACAGTATTCGTGTGGATACCTCTTTACACAGCCCTGCGGAATGCGCGGAAATTATCACTGCGGCACTGTTCGGTACATAAAAACACACGCAAAACAGTGGGAGCCCCCTCTGCTTTGCGGTCCGTAGTGAATCTGCAACAGAAACTCCCCTAAAACTCCCTTCGATTTTATACCGAAACTATTGACAAATTCCGACGAATGGTATATAATGCTACTGAGTTTATTTCCGCAGCATCGGACGGTGAAAGCGCCCTTCGACCTGCGTATTTTTGATTGAAATCACGGTATTTTTGCAAAATACCGTCAAGGAGAACCATCTATGGGAACGATTACCGAAGTTTTTGCCACTTCCGTGTTCAGCGATAAGGTGATGAAGGAGCGTCTGCCTGCCGACGTTTACGCCGCTATGAAGCGCACCATCCACCACGCCGAGGCGCTGGATCCCGCCTATATCAATACCGTCGCCGCCGCAATGAAGGATTGGGCGATCTCCATGGGTTGCACCCACTTCAGCCATTGGTTTCAGCCGCTGACCGCTTCCACCGCCGAAAAGCACGACTCCTTCCTGCTTCCCAAGGGCGGAATGGCGGCCATCGAGGCATTTTCCGGCAAGAACCTCCTCCAGAGCGAGCCCGATGCCTCCAGCTTTCCCTCCGGCGGACTTCGCGGCACCTGCAACGCCCGTGGCTACAGCGTGTGGGATCCCACCTCCTACGCCTTCGTAAAGAATAAATGCCTCTACATTCCCGCTTGCTTCGTCTCCTATACCGGCGAGGCGATGGATAAGAAGATCCCCCTGCTTCGTTCGGTGGAAGCGCTGTCGAGAGAGGCAGTGAGACTTCTCCATCTCTGCGGCAAGACCGACGTCCACTACGTCCGCACTACCGCAGGCCCCGAGCAGGAGTATTTCCTCATCCCTTACGAGATGTATATGAAGCGAAAAGACCTTCAATACACCGGCAGAACGCTGTTCGGCGCCAAGCCCTCCAAGGGACAGGAGCTGGACGATCAGTATTTCGCTGCCATCAAGCCGCAGGTGAAGGAATTTATGGAGGACTGCAACGTAGAGCTGTGGAAGCTGGGCATCAACGCCACCACTGAGCACAACGAGGCGGCTCCCTGTCAGCACGAGCTTGCACCCATCTTTGACACCACCAATATCTCCAACGATACCAACCGTCTGGCGCTGGACGTGATGAAGACCGTGGCACAGAAGCACGGCTTTGCCTGCCTCTTCCACGAGAAGCCTTTTGCCGGAATCAACGGCTCCGGCAAGCATAACAACTGGTCGATGGCGACCGATCAGGGCGAAAATCTGCTGAATCCCACCTCCGACCCCTACCACAACACGCAGTTCCTGCTTTTCCTTGCCGCCGCGATCCGGTCGGTATCCGATTACAGCGAACTGCTCCGCGTTTCCATCGCTACTGCGGGTAACGATCACCGTCTGGGCGCGCTGGAAGCGCCTCCCGCGATCCTCTCGGTCTATTTGGGCGACGAGCTGACCGCCGTGGTCAACGCCATCGCCGACGGAAAGAAGTACGTCTCTCCCGTCAAGACTACCATGAGCGTAGGCGTTGCGGCAATTCCTGAGCTGAAAAAGGACACCACCGACCGCAACCGCACCTCTCCCTTCGCCTTTACCGGTAATAAGTTTGAATTCCGGATGTCGGGCGCGTCTCAGTCTATCTCCGAGCCCAACATGGTGCTGAATACCATCATGGCGGAGACCCTGAAGAAGTTTGCCGACCGCCTGGCGCGCGCAAAAGACTTTGAGACCGCCGCCCGCAAGCTGATCCGCGAGGTGTTCCGTCGGGAAAAGGATCACATCATCTTCAACGGCAACGGTTATTCCAAGGAATGGCAGGAGGAAGCGGCGCGCCGCGGACTGCCCAACCAC
>JAFTOC010000073.1 GCA_017451585.1 Clostridia bacterium | reverse complement strand
TCGTATCGGTTTTGGCGACCCGGAAGGGGCTCGAACCCTCGACCTCTAGCGTGACAGGCTAGCGCTCTAACCAACTGAGCTACCAGGCCATAACCGTCCCGATTGGAACGATTGGTGGAAACTATAGGGCTCGAACCTATGACCCTCTGCTTGTAAGGCAGATGCTCTCCCAGCTGAGCTAAGCTTCCATCTGTGCCGCTTCTCTCGACGGCTTGATTATTATAGCATACAGTTTTCCGTTTGTCAATAGGTTTTTCGAAAAAAATCAAAATTTTTTTCGAAAAATTTTTCGACGGGAAATCGGCTTTTTGCTGTCCAAATTTTGCTGTTTTGAGTCGATTTCCCGTGGATATCGCAGATTTTACACTTTTCCCTCTTTTTTGCGGATCTGCTCAATGTCGGATCCGGTGAAGGAAAACTTGTTGTTGCAGAACTGACAGCCCACCTCGATGGCGCCATCCTCCACGAGGATATTGTAAAGATCCACGGGATTCAGCGTCAACAGCGCGCGTCCCATTCGGTCTCGGGAACAATCGCAATGATAGCCTACCGTATATTCGTCAAATACGTCGTAAGGGATGCCCTCCAGGATCTTTTCCGCGATGGCGTGGTTGTCGGGCATTTCTTCAAACAGCGAGGATGCCTCTGCGATGATCGGAAGATTTTTCTCGATCGCTTGGATGGTGGCTTCTGCCGCAAAGGGGAGCAGCTGGATCATAATGCCGCCTGCGGCGACTACCTTTCCTTTGCTATCCAGCTTCATGCCGATGGAGCAAACGGTGGGGATCTGCTCGCTCTCGGCGTAATAAGCGGCAATATCGCCTGCGATCTCGCCCGATACGATATTGGTGATGCCTACGTACGGCTCCTTCTCGCCGGTATCCTTGACTACGTTCAGCGTTCCCTTGCCTACTGCGCCGGCAACGTCGGTCTTGCCGTTGACGGTGGGCAGATCTACGGAGGGATTCTGCACGTATCCCTTTACGTTGCCCATGTAATCGGACACTGCCAGCACGTGACCGCATTTGTCGTCGCCGCGGAAGTTGACCGTGATATTGTTGCCTTTATCCTTGAGGGTACAGCCCATCAGGGAAGTGGCGGTGAGTACGCGCCCCAGCACAGCGGTAGGGGTGGGTGCGGTTTGATGAATTTTTTTTGCTTCCTCTACTATATCAGCAGAATTGAGGATCAGCACCTGCGCCGATCCGTCCGAGGTCAGACCTCTGAGTAATTTTCCCATTTTAATTTATCTTGGAACCTTTTTGAAAAAAGGTTCCAAACCTCCTAAAACTTTTCTTGGGCAAAATTGCTTTGCAATTTTGCGGTGTATATATTTGTGTGATTCCCAAAAACCAATTTCCTGCGCGGCAAGTATTTGCCGCACTTTTGTGAAAGTTTTTGAGGATGCTCGAAGGAACTTTTTTCAAAAAGTTCCTTCGAATTTATTTTATTTTTTCCAATACCATTCCTGCTACTTTGTAGACGTCGCCGGCGCCCATGGTGAGGATCAAATCGCCTGCCTTGGCAGTTTCGGCGAGATAATCGGCGATGGCTTCGAAGGATGGAAGATAGAGACCGCCGGTGTCCTTGGCAAGGAGTGCCGAGGAGACGCCCAAAGTATCGGTTTCGCGGGCGGCGTAGATGTCGGCGAAGATCACCTGATCCGCCGCGCCGAATGCCGCCTCAAACTGCGGGAGCAGATCGTGGGTGCGGGAGTAGGTGTGGGGCTGGAAGATGCAGAAGATGCGCCCGTAGCCCAGTTTGGAAGCCGCCTCCAGCGTGGCTCTGATCTCGTCGGGATGGTGCGCGTAGTCGTCGTAGACGGCGATGCCGTTGACGACGCCCTTGCGCTCGAAGCGGCGGGCGGCACCCGAGAAAGCGGGGAAGGCGGCGGCAACGTCTGCGGGCTCTACGCCGCAGGTGATGGCAACCGCAGACGCACAGAGCGAGTTGTAGACGTTGAATTCACCGATGACGGGAAGTCTGATCTCGCAGAGGGGGATGCCCTTTTTACAGAGGGTGTAGACGCCCGTGCCGTGCTCGTAATGCAGGTCGCGGGGAGAGAAATCCGCGTTCTCGTCGGTGAGAGAGACGCCGATCACCCAGCCTTCGTAGCCGACGAGTGCCTTCTTCACGTTTTCACTGTCCAGATTGGCAACCACCGCGTGGGAAGGCTGGATCGCCTTTTGGAAGGAAGCGATGATGGCTTCGATGGAATCGAAATAGTCGGTATGATCCAGCTCCAGATTGGTAATGATGGCGATGGAAGGCTCGAAGGAGAGGAAGGAATCCTTGTATTCGCAAGCCTCGTAAACGAAGTATTCGTTTGAGCCGGGGCGGTAGGCACTGCCGATCTTCGGCAGGATGGCACCGTTGGCAACGGTGGGATCGTAGCCGGCGCGCTCAAACAGATGGGCGATCATACTGGTGGTGGTGGTTTTGCCGTGAGTGCCCGACACGCCGATGCGGGTGTTATAGTCGCACATCAGATAGCCGAGAAACTCACCGCGGGAGATCAGAGGAATGCCCAGCTCCGCCGCGTGAGCCAGCTCGGGATTATCCATCCCCAGCGCGGCGGTGTAGATCACGGCATCCTTTCCTTCTACGGACGCGGGCAGATGCCCGATGGTCACCGGAATGCCGACTGCTATGAGCTTTTTGACGGCGTCGCTTTCGTTGCGGTCGCTGCCGGTGACCGCATATCCTTTTTTCAGAGCCAGCAGTGCGATAGTGGACATGGAGATGCCGCCGATTCCTGCAAAATGCAGGGATTTGGCGCCGTCCAGAATTTCTTTGGTTTGGGGTTTCATAGAATCAGAACCTTTCCCGTATTCACACGGTATTTGAAGAGTTATGCTGAAATATGTGGAAGTGTGAAGATTTGTTACGAAAAACCAATCTTCATTCACAGAAGTTTCACAGTTCGGTCTCTGTTTTTTCGCAAAACAGGAATGGAAATTTATTTAGAGTTCATAAAACGGGGATATAATAGCAATACGATCCAATCGGTACAATATGGAAAAGAGGTTGAGTGAAATGCAAATTACCGATATTAAAGTAAGAAAGCTGTTTGATGACGATTCCACCATGAAGGCGGTCGTTTCGGTGACTTTTGACGACCAGTTGGCTCTGCACGATATTAAGGTGATCTATGCGAAAGAGCGTTATTTTATCGTTATGCCCAGTAAGAAGAATGCAGACGGAACCTTCCGCGACGTGGTACATCCCATCAACGCCCAGTTCCGCGGAATGCTGGAGGCGGCGGTGATCGACGCCTATGATAAGGCTGTGGAAGAAGCGGCGCAGGCGGCGGAAGAGGATACCGTTCTGGTATATTAAGAAAACTGCTTCTTGGATGCAGGGGACTTTTAGTCCCCTGCATATTTTTATTTTTTGATCAGCTCGTAGGTCTCGTAGCCGATGCCTTCGCAGTAGGTAACGATGAGACCGGAGGAAACGTCCTCGATGGAGGTGAACACGAAGGGCAGAACGATATTGCCCTCGGTATCGATCATGCCCACCGTTCCGTCCTCGGAGCCGAGAACGGCAAGCCCTTGGACGAAGGGACGGGCGTAGGTGTAGATCGGTTGGGCGATCCAGTCGCCGTCAATGCTGTAATAGCCGTAGAGTCCGTCCTTGGACAGAAGAAGAACGCCGTCGGAGTAGCCCTCCAGCGTGTAGCCTTCGGGGATGGCAAAGCGCTCACCGGAGGTGTTGACCAGATAATACTGATCCTGGACTACCGCACCGCGAGAGTCGCTCATCATACTCAGCGCCTTGATGCGCAGACGCAGATAACCGTTGTCAAAGCCGGTACAGCCGATGGACTCGATGCCGAAGGTGTTGGGAAGATAGTAGAAATCCTTGACGTACTGCTTTTTGCCGGTGGTGGGGTCGGTATAAAAGGTATATTGCTTGCCCGGCTTGAACACCTGACTCTTTCGGCGATTGATGACCATCAGGATGTTTTCGGTGGGCGAGCCTACGATGGCGTAGCCCTCGGAACCGAAATTGAAGGCGATCAGATATTCCGCGTTCACTACGGATTGACCGTTTTTGTAGTTAATATAGTGATAACTGTCGGTAGCGGCGTCGTAGTGGGCTTCGTAGACGTCTCTGTATTCACCCAAAGGGTAGGCGGGATAGTCGTAGAACAGCTCAGAGCGGAGCTTTCCTTTATCGGTTTCGATAAATTTCTTGCCGTCAAAAGCGTAGAGCTTCCCGTCGGCGTCCTTGAAAACGGGACGGTTGGAATAATCTCTGGCGTAGTAGGGTTCCTTGGTGCCGATATCGTCTGCCAGCAGATTGCCGTTTCGGTCGTAGATGGACAGGACGGTCACTTCAACCGTCTCGTAGATCACCTCTTCCTCGGACTCGGACGAGGTATCCTCTTCTTCGGCTGCAGAGGCGGCAGAGGGGGTGGAACTCTCAGGCTCTGCCGACGGCTCCGTTTCCGATACCTCGGGCGTGAGGAGATCTTCGGCAGACGCTACTCCGCCGGTGACGGGCGCGCCGGTGGTAGTAGGTACGGTGATCGGTTCGGTAGCGGGCGCGGTGATCGGTTCGTTGGTAACGGGAAGATCGGTCGACGGCACCGTTGAGGGTACGGTGACCGGGATGTCGGAGCTGTCGGGAACGGTTACGGGCTCTGTGATCGGAAGGTCGATGACGGGAGCGTCGGTTGCCGGAAGATCGGTGACGGGCGGCTCGGTCACGGGTACGTCGGGAGAGTCGGTAGTGATGGGAGGGGTGGTGACGGCGATTTGCCGCAGCTCCACGCGGGAGACGATCAGATAGCCCATATAGGACTGGACGGTCTTTCTGCCCACCAGGTAGGGGGTCGCCACCGTCTTATAGGAGGCGTCCTTGTTGCTGTATTGTTTGGAATACTTGATGATCGTCTCCACGCCCGAGGTGTATTCGTAGTCCAGATGAAGGCGTCTGACCAACGTGTAGCTGTCGGAATTGTAGCTTTGATAGGTGACGGGAGTGACGCCGCCCTCAACCGTTGCAATAGCGGCGGTCAGCAGATTGTGCATCGTTGTCCGTTCGGTGAGAGACGCAGTGGTGCGGTCGTCCAGATAGCCTTGGATCAGCTCTGTGTTGAAGGCGTTGCTCAGATTTTGCACATAGCCTGCCGATACGGTAGGATTGTCGGGATCATCGGGATCGTCGGAGGCGCCGGTAGAGTCGGGATCGCGGTCGTTACCTTCAGAGGAGGATTGGTTGCCGGGACGGAACAACTGGTCAAAGGGCGTGTCTCCACCGCCCTCGACAGCGGTGCCGCTGTTAAAAAGCCCTGCGGAAGCGGCGGTAGTGCCCAGCGCCATCGCAAAAAACAGTAACAGAGCCGTAATTTGTAGGGCGGTAGCTTTGAGTTTGCTTTTTTTCATAAAAAGCTCCTTGATAAGGGTATGTCGGACGAACTTCGTCCGTTTGCAGATTCGAGAGCCAATATAAAAATGATGGGTGCGTTTATTTGTGGTAATGTCCGCCGGCGGCTATGTTGAAGCCCCGGTAGATCTGTTCCAGAAGGATCACCCGCATAAGCTGGTGCGGGAAGGTGAGTCTTGAGAATGAGAGCCGCAGATCGCAGGCACGCTTGATCTCCTCGGGCAGTCCGTCGAAGGCGCCGATGATAAAGCAGACCTCGCTGTAGCCTCTCACGGGAATATCCGAGAGGATGTCGGAGAGTTGCTCGGAGGTGACCTCCTTCCCTTCCACGCAAAGGGCGATCTTATACGCCTTTTTAGGCAGGTGAGGGGCGTAGGGCGTGCCGTCTTTCAGCTCGATCACGCGGGGGATACAGTAGGCGGACAGACGCTTTTGATACTCTGCGCAGGCTTCTCTCAGGTAGGATTCCTTCAGCGTGCCCGAGCAAAGGATGGTTACAGTTAACATAGCGTTAGATCAGACGGGTGGGGGCGGAGCGGTCGGCTACCGCTACGTCCAGCTCGATGTGATGCTCCGCCAAATAGCCGGAGACGGTCTCCATTGCCTTGGCGGGGGTGTTGTTTTCTTTGGACAGGTGGGCAAGGAGCACCCGACGGGTGCCGTGGAGCGCCAGATACGCCGCCATTTTTGCAGAGTCCCGATTGTCTAAATGTCCCGTGCGGGCGGCGATCCGATCCTGCAGATAGAGGGGATAGGGGCCGTTTCGCAGCATATTGACGTCGTAGTTTGCCTCCAGGATCACGCCTTCACAGCCGGTTAGCGCGTCGGCAACGCTTTGGGCGCACATTCCCATATCGGTGGCAAGGGCGAAACGGCGGTCACCTGCGGTGATGACGTAGCCGACGCTTGCTTTGCTGTCGTGGGGCGTGACGAAGGATTCCACCTTCACCTGGCGGGACAGCTCTACCGAAAAGAGCGGCGCGTGGGGGATGATGCAGGCGGGATCAACGCCGCTGAGCTGATCGGCGGTTTCGGTGACCGCATGGACGGGCAGATGCTCGTATTTTGCCAGCATAGGCAGACCCTTGACGTGGTCGGAATGCTCGTGAGTGACGAATACCGCCGAAAGCCGCGATAAATCGCTGCCCAGCGATTGCAGGGTGGTGGAAATGGCTCTGCGGCTGATGCCTGCGTCGATGAGGAACTCGCATTTTCCGTGTTTCACCCAGCAACAGTTGCCGGAGGAGCCGGAGGAGAGGGTCCAGATTTCGGTAAGCTCGCTCATTACAGGGTACAAATTGCTCCCTGCTGACGAATTTTCAGAATGTGGGTCGCACCCTCGCCGAATACGCTATCCAGCAGAGCCGCGAGTCCTGCGGCATCCTCGGCGGGAACGAACGCCTGAATGGTGCCTGCAAAGCCGCCGCCGTGTACGCGGCAAGCGGAGGGCAGATCGCTGTCGGTGTCGGCAAGATAAGCCTCGGTCAGCGCCAGCGCCAAGGAAAGCCCCTGCTCGGAGACGTTTTTGGTGGTGTATACGTTCTGCAGATATTTGAAGGAAGAATTGCCCGATGCACGCACGCCTGCCATGAAGGCGGCAATATCGCCTGCCTTGAGGGCTTCGGTTTGCGCCTCGACGCGGCGGTTTTCCGCAAAGAAGTGGAGCGCACGCAGGATGGCACGGTCACCGACGCTCTCACGGAGGGCGGGAATGATCTGAATGAATTTCGCTTCGTCTGCGTCGCGGAGAACGGTAGTGCCCAGCGCGGCGGCGACCGCCTTCATTTCAGCGGGAACCGAAGCGTAGTCGTCATTGAGGTCGGCGTGGTTGCCGTGGGTGTCGATAATGCAAAGGGAGTAGCCCATTGCGGAAAGGTCAAAGGCGGGCTTTTCCACGATGGGATTCTTGGGATCGGCAAAATCGATGGCGATAAAGCCTCCGACGGCGCACGCCATCTGATCCATCAGACCGCAGGGCTTGCCGAAGAAGACGTTCTCGCTGTATTGCGCGATCTTGGCGATCTCGATATCACTGATATTATTATCATACAGGGTGCGGATGATGTTGCCCACCATTACCTCGAAGGCGGCGGAGGAGGAAAGTCCGGAGCCCTTGAAGACGTTGGAGGTGGTGTAGGCACGGAATCCTCCTACGGTGCAGCCGGCTTTTGCCATGCCGTCGCACATTCCCTCGATGACGGCGAAGGAGGTGAAGAATTTTTCGGGATCGATCTTGATGTCGGCGATGGTCACAGAGTCCTCGGGAAATCCTGCGGATTTGATGCGGATGACGCCGTCATCGGTAGCCTCTGCTACGGCGATGATGTCAAGGTCGATGGAGGCGGCAAGGACTTTGCCGTGATTGTGGTCGGTGTGGTTGCCGGAGATCTCGCTTCTGCCGGGAACCGAGAAAAGACGGAGGTTTTCGCCTGCGCCGTACAGCTCCTCGTAACCGTCGATGGCAGAGAGGTAACGTGCTTTCTGCATCTCGATGTTTTCGGCGCCGTAGAGAGCGGCGAGCGTCTCGTTCAGCCTGCCTTCGGAAACGTATTTTTTGAGTTCGTATGTATTCATATGATAAGCTCCTTTATCTTCCGTACGTTGTATGATACATATTTGTACATTGGCGTTGCATTTGCCTATAGTTACCCTTATTATAGCAGAAAAATTGTGAATAAACAATAGTTTGAGTCTAAAAAAATTGAAAATTTGGAGGTGCAAAGTGCAAGATCATATATCGTTTACAAAAAGTCATAAAAAGTTTACATATTCTTAAAGAATTGCTGGTGATGTGCGGAATGGGAAGTGATATACTGTTAAATAATGATTCTTTTACGGGCGACTTGTTTTTACATTCGACCGACTTTGTAAGGAAGGCGACGTCATGCCACTGAAGCAACAAAATGGACTCTTGATCGCAAATGCCCGCGCCGGAAAACAGGGAGTTAAAAACCAACTTTATTCGATCATCAGCGGGCTTTCATCTCAATATACTATGACCGTGCATCTTACCGAGGGTCCCGGTGACGCTTGTGCCACGGCACAGCAAGCCAAAGGATACCACGCGGTGTTCGTCAGCGGCGGAGACGGTACGGTCAACGGCGTGGTGGACGGTTTGTACCGTGCGGGACTATCTATCCCCGTGGGATATTTTCCCAGCGGTACCGCCAACGATCTGGCAACTACGCTGGGGCTTTCCCGCGACGTGGACAAGACGCTGGAGATCATTCATAACGGCAAGCCGACCCCCCACGACATCGGAAGCCTCGGGGATGACTACCGTTTCGTTTATACCGCCTCTTTCGGTGCGTTTACCAAAGTCTCCTACGCCACCTCGCAGAAGATGAAGAATATGCTGGGGCATATGGCGTACGTGATCAGCGGCGCGTCGGAGCTGTTCAAGCTGACGCCTGAGCGTCTGACCGTGAGGTGGGATGGCGGAGAACTGTGTGACACGGACGTGTTGTTTTTTGCGGTGATGAATACGCACTCGATGGCAGGAATGGTGAAGATCCCTGTAGATCGAATCGATCTTGCCGACGGCGTTTTGGATATGCTGGTGATCAAAAAGCCCAAGACCGTTGGCGAGACCAGCGCACTACTTATGGATCTTGTGACCAACAATTTGTACGACAGCAAAAACGAGAACGTGATCTTCACTCACGCTACCACGATCGACGTTCACACCGAGCGTCCGGTTGCCTGGACGGTGGACGGCGAGGGAACGAAGGAAATGACCGACACGGTCGTTCGCGTGATCCCCGGCGGAGTGAAATTTATACGGTAAATGAAGGAAAGCACAGACTCTGCGGAGCCTGTGCTTTTTGGGTAGATGGTGAGGTATTATTTGGAAAAGCGCGGGAGTGCTTCTCCGCTGGGGTGATGCGGCATCAAACGGGACGCACCGACCGTCACCTCGGTGTAGACCGCACGGACCGGACGCGCAATGCGCGCCCCTACGAAGATGGTGCGAACAATCCCGACAAAGGTTTGCTCGGACGATTCCGTTTTTATCTCAGCGTCCGCATTGCGTTCAAAATGGCGATCACCGACACGCCCACGTCGGCAAAGACCGACATCCACATATTCGTGAGTCCAAACGCCGAGAGGAGCAGGAATAAGCCCTTCACGCCCAACGCGAAAATGATATTCTGTCGGGCGATGCGCATGGCTTTGCGGGAGATGCGGACGGCTTCCGCTACCTTCAGCGGATTGTCGCCGGGCAAGACTACGTCGGAGGCTTCGATGGCGGCGTCCGAGCCGATGCCGCCCATGGCGACGCCGATGTCTGCTGCGGCAAGAGAGGGCGCGTCGTTGATGCCGTCGCCTACGAAGATCAGTTTGCCCTCGGTCTCGGCGGACAGCTTGCTAAGCTCGCTGACCTTATCCTCGGGAAGAAGTCCCCAACGGTAGCGGCTGATCCCCAGCGACGATGCTACCCGCTCGGCACCGTTGCGGTTGTCGCCCGACAGCATTACGGTGGACACGTCTGCCCGGTGCAGTGCGGCGATGGCTTCCGCCGAGTCGGGTTTGATCTGATCCGAGAAGGTGAGATAGCCCCGATACTGTCCGTCCGCGGCAACGTAGACTACGGTGGTGTTTTCTTCTGCATGGGGGATGTGGATGCCCTGCTCGTCAAACAATCGGCGACAGCCTGCGGCGATCTCGTGACTGTTGAAGGTGCAGGTACGCCCCCTGCCTCTCAGCTCGACGGAGTGGGCGATGACGTCGGAATCGACCGTGGCGTTTTCCGAAATCGCCTTGGCGATAGGATGGGTGGAGCCGTATTCTGCGGCGGCGGCATAAGACAGCAGTTCCTCGCGGGTACAGCCTACGGGGCAGATCTCTGCAAGAGAGAGCCGACCTTCGGTCAGCGTGCCGGTCTTGTCAAAGGCTGCCGCCGACGCCTTGGACAGCGTCTCGATAGCGGCGGCGTCCTTGAACAGGATGCCCCGACGGGCGGAACCGCCGATGGTGCCGAAGAAGGTCAGGGGGACCGAGATCACCAGCGCGCAGGGACAGGAGATGACCAGGAAGTTCAGCGCACGGTAGATCCAATCGGTGTAGTTTCCGAAAATCAGAGAGGGGACGACGGCAAGCAGTACTGCCGCGCCGACTACGATGGGGGTGTAATAACGGGCGAATTTGGTGATAAACGCCTCGGATTTCGCCTTTTTGGCGGATGCGTCCTCAACCATTGCCAGAATACGGGCGGCGGAGGACTCTTTGGCGGGACGCAGGGCGCGGATCTTCAGGAGTCCGTTGAGATTGATAGTGCCTGCCGATACCTCTGCGCCCGCTTCCACCTCTACGGGAAGCGATTCGCCGGTGAGCGCGGCACAGTCCAGCGCCGCCGCGCCCTCTACGATCACGCCGTCCAGCGGGATGCGCTCGCCGGCATAGACCAGGAAGAGCGCGTCTGCCTTGGCGTTCTCTGCGGCGACGTCCTCGGTGGAGCCGTCGGTTCGAAGCAGATGCACCGTATCGGGGCATAGCTTGGCAAGGGCTTGCACCGACCGTCGGGCAGAGCCTACGGCGTAGGACTCAAACAGTTCGCCCAGCGCGCCGAACAGCAGGACGCCTACGGCTTCTGCGTGCTCGCCCAGCACCAGGGCGCAGACAGAAGCCACCGACATGAGAAAGTTCTCGTCGAACACCTGCCCGCGCAGAATGTTTTTGCCTGCGGACAAGAGCGTTTCATGTCCTGCCAGCAAAAAGGCTGGGATGTAGAGAAGGAGCGCCGCCCACCAAACGGGGTGCAGCACCGCGTCGAGAACGGCGGCGGCGATCAGCAGGGCACCGGAGAGCAGAATCGAGGTTAATTTGCGCTTTTGGGCGCGGGAGAGCTTCATTTTACTTCCACCAGCTCGCAATCGGGCTCGATCTTCTTGACGGCGGCAACCGCCTCGGGATAAATGGTAGCAAAATCGGCTTCGTCGGCAGTGATGGTCACCTTTTGGGCAAAAAACGCGATGGAGGCCGCCTGCACGCCACGGATCTTCTGGATTTTCGCCTCGGCTTTAGCGGCACAGTTGGGGCAGTCGATGTCGGTGAAACGGTAGGTTTTGGTGATGATCATAATAAACTCGCTTTCTCCGGAGAGTCCGGTCTTTGAATTGGGGTCAACGGTTGGATTTACCGCTCGGCAAGATGCTCGATGGCGGTGTCGAGGATGTGGCGGACGTGATCGTCGGCAAGGGAGTAGAAGACCTGCTTCCCTTCTCTGCGGGCGGCGATTAGGCGGGCTTGCTTCAAGATGCGAAGCTGGTGGGAGATGGCGGATTGGTTCATGGAAAGGATGGTGGCAAGGTCGCAGACGCACATTTCGTGGCGGCAGAGCACCGTCAGAATGCGGATGCGGGTAGAATCGCCGAAGACCTTATAAAACTCCGCCAGCTCGAAAAGGGTGTCCTCGTCGGGCATATGCTCCCGCACTTCCGAGACCACCGATTCGTGAGCGCACAGAAATTCGCAGACCTCTACGCCGTTCTGTTCGGGCATTTCGTTTTCCTCCTCACATATGAATGATTGTTCATGTGTTTATGTTATCACATCTTTGAGCGTTTGTCAAGAGGGTGCGGCAAATTTTTTCACAAAAAAGGAGAAATTTTTTTGAAAATAGGTATTGCTTTTTTGATTTTGATATGCTATAATAGGAAAGTCCGATAGGGGTGTAGTTCAGTTGGTAGAACGGCAGTCTCCAAAACTGCATGTCCAGGGTTCGAGTCCTTGCGCCCCTGCCAGAAAAAGACGATTGCAAAAGCAATCGTCTTTTTCAGTTATATTCGCCTTGCGGCGAGTTATATTGCTTCGCAGTGATATTCGGCTAAAGCCGAGTGAGATTTCCCTTTTGGCAGTTTTGGAGGCGAATATAATATCACTGAAACCGCAGGTTTCAATATCACTTTCTCGAAGAGAAAATATCACTCCGTCGAAGACGGAATAACACGAAAAACGAACTGTTATG